>NZ_JBKKJR010000013.1:0-75312 GCF_046614755.1 Megasphaera indica | reverse complement strand
ATGAATTCATCGCGTAACTCCTTTGAGATGATGTGTTTTAGCAGATTCATTATACTTCAAAGGTGTGGTTACGCGATATTTATTTGTTCAAAAAGTTGTAAACTGCTGTATTTGATATAAAAGCAGTAGTTATTGGTTATCAGCCAGGTGGAGCCATCTTTTTCTTTATGCTTTTTGCATCTGTATATTATACTTGGGTTGATTTGAATAAAGCGAGGTTAAAAAATTGTGAGTAATGTTCCTTTCTTTTCTATTATTGTACCTGTATATAATGTTGAGCATTATTTAGGGGAGTGTATTGATAGTGTGATTAGTCAAACATATGAAGATTATGAAATCATTCTTATTGATGATGGATCAACGGATAATTCAGGTAGTATTTGTGATTTATATAAAAAAAGATTTGATAATAAGATTAAAGTCATTCATCAAAAAAATGGAGGCTTGTCGAAAGCTAGAAATACAGGAATTTTTTATGCACAGGGAATTTATATTATTTTTTTGGATAGCGATGATTATTTTTTGGATAAAAATGCCTTAAGCAAAATTCGAGATAAAGCGGAAAATCAAGATTTAATCGCTTTTGAATGGAAAGAAATACCTGATAATTTAAAAGATTCTGATATTGCAACCTTTTATCCTAAATATCCACTAGAAAAAATTTTTGATGGCAGGGAATTTTTAGAAAAGAGTTTATCAGCTTATCCTGGAATGCCTTGGTATGCTTGGCGATTTGTATATAGGCGTCAGTATATTCAAGAATATAAATTACTGTTCAAAGAAGGTCGGTTGTATGAAGACGTCTTATTTACTCCTAAAGCAGTATTATTAGCAAAATCGGTTAGTATTTTAGCCTATCCTGTATATGGATACCGAGTAGGCCGATCAGGTTCGATTACTTCTACTGTGAAATATAAAAATTTATATGATCATTTATATGCCTCTGTCTATAATGTTAAATTGGTCAATAGTATGTCAGGACTGACGGATAATTTAAGAACAAGGCTATTGAGCAATTTTGCAGAAGGTTATTTTTCAGTAATGATTAATGTATATGCTTTACCTACTAAAGAAGAAAGAATCAAGATTATTGAACAACTGAGGATGCATCGAAATATTGCCCAATATGCTAATGGTAAGAAGCAGGTAATTGCCAGGGCTATTATGAATACTTTTGGAATTATGCCTGCAATATGGTTATTGAATATGCGTAGGGTTATCAAAAGGATGTTAAAATGATGAAATATATATTATTTTCGATTATTGTTCCCGTATATAATGTAGAAGACTACTTAATCGAATGTGTCGAAAGTGTCTTGAAGCAAAAATTCGTGTCTTGTGAGATTATATTAGTTGATGATGGTTCTACTGATTCCTCGGGAGATATTTGTGATAAATTGGCTAATCAATATAATGAAATTCGTGTTATCCATCAACAAAATGCAGGATTATCAGCAGCAAGAAATACAGGTATTAAAAATAGTCAAGGAGAATATTTGGTTTTCTTAGATAGTGATGATTTATTATATGAAAATAGCTTGCATAATTTGGCAATAGCAATTCGCCAACAAACACAACCTGATTTTATTATTAATCGTAGATGTACATTTCATAATGGTTCAATGACTTTGTGCCAATATAAGTTTACAGGAGATATTATTTCCTTAAAGAATACTTGTAGTATATATCAAATGTTACAAAAATTTCCTGATTGTTGGTTAGGGGTGTGGATCTTTTCAGTGAAGAGGCAATATTGTTTAGAAAAGGGGTTGTTCTTTTTTGATGGATTGTTACATGAAGATGAAGAATGGGTTCCAAGGCTGTTTTTTAATACAAATAAAATTGGATTTAATAATGAAATATTATATTGTAACCGTATAGAAAGAGAAGGCTCTATTACGGCGACATTAAATATTAAGAGAGAATTTGATAAGTTAAAAATTATTGATTTGTTGCATAATGAATTCCAGAAAGGTAAGTATTCTGATGAAGTTCGAGCTATTGTCTACCAACGTATGCAGAAGTTATTTTTTGGTATTATATGTGATGCAAGGCTATATAAAGGTAATAAAAAGTATGGTACATTATTGCAACAAATTTTTGAGCATCGTATATATATGAAGTCGGCTCAAAGATCCATCTACAAGTTAACTTATCAAGGCATTGCGATTTTCGGAACAGATATTACCTGCCGTCTTCTCGCTATGATCAATTCATTGAAAAAGAGATAAGCAATGATATATTTGATTCAACTAATTTATCAATTTCTTTTGCCACCCGGGATCTTTTTACTATTGTTTTTTATTTATCTTGTCTATGAAAAGTATTCTTATAAGAGACATTTGTTTTTTAGCTTTTTATTAATATGTTTCTATTTTTCGACGACAGGCATAGGTAATTATTTACTTGTAAAGCCGTTAGAAACTGTATACACATATCCTGAAAAAATTGATGGAGATGTGCTATTGATGTTGGGAAGTGGAGCTATGCAACATATCCCAGATGTTGATGGAGACGGACAGCCATCTCCGATTATGTCTAAAAGTATGCTGACAACAGCTCAGTTATATAAAAAGACAAAATATCCTATTTTGATTTCTGGTGGAGGAACTCATGATGTTGATATTAGTGAAGCCGAAATAGCTCAACGAGATTTTTGTAATTTATCCATTCCAGAAAATAAAATATTTATAGAAACTGATAGTCGAAACACGGCTGAAAATGCTAGAAATTCAGCTATCATATGTAAAGAACATAATTGGAAAAAGCCGATTCTATTAGTTGCAGCGATGCATGCTCCTAGGGCTGCTATGCTTTTCCAGAGAGAAGGCATCGATGTAGTTGTATATCCTACGTATTACCGATGCGATATTGACAAGCGAGGAATTTCTTTTGTTGATTTTGTTCCATCTTCTGGCAATTTGGATAACACGGCAATGGCTATTAAGGAATATTTAGGGATTTTAGCAATTAAAGTGAAAGTACAATAGGAGAATAAAAAAATGATACCTAAAATTATTCATTATTGTTGGTTTGGGGGAAATCCTAAGCCTAAAAATGTTGAAAAATATATTGAGTCGTGGAAAAAGTATTGTCCTGATTACGAAATCAAAGAATGGAATGAATCGAATTTTGATTTAAATGAAAATACTTATTGTAAAGAAGCTTATGAAGCTAAGAAATGGGCTTTTATTACAGATTATGTTCGGCTAAAGGCTTTATATGAATACGGTGGCTTTTATATGGATACAGATGTAGAAGTTGTCAAGTCTTTGGAACCATTGCGAATTTTTGATGCAGTGTCTGGATACGAGGCCCCGACTCGTATCCCGACAGGAACCATGGGTTCCTGTCGGGATAATGAATGGATTGGCATGTTGTTACGGTATTATGATAATCGCCATTTTTTAAAGAAAGACGGTAGCTTTGATTTAACTACAAATGTCGAAGTCATTACCCATTTAACTAGTCAAAAATATGGGTTAGTATTTGATGGAGAAAAGAAAACTTTCGGGAATAATATGGTTTTGTTGCCCTTTGATTATCTTTGTGCTAAAGACATGAATACTGGTAAGGTAAAAGTGACAGATAATACTTTTACAATACATCATTTTACTGGTTCTTGGTTTACAAAACATGAACAAACGATTCGTAAATTTTATAAAGTTGTAAATTCTATATTTGGAATGCAAGTTGGCAATATAATAACCAAGCCCGTGCATTGGGAAGAAGGTGCGCGGTTGAGAATAAAAAAATATGGAATACGCAAAACCATAGAAATATATAAGAAAAAAATATTTGATTAAAAGTATATTTATAATAATATTTTGATATTTTAAATAATTATCAGCACTTTACAACTTTTATGCTGCCTCGGAAGTTGACGAAGCGAGTTTACACAAGGCCTGAACTAAGTCCGTTGGGTTTTTTGCAGTTTGGGCCTTAGCGACCAAACTGCAAAAAAATATTTCACGCTGTATTTGCCAGCTTATATGGCTTCGCAGCTCTTGTGGACTGGTGTTTTGGTACTTCGCAAAATGATGAAAACGAGGGGACGGGAACGATTGCAGCCTATGGCTATTTTAGAATTAGATAGTGAGAGAAACTATTCCAGGCTCTACCAAAGATAGGATGCTGAATATCGTGGGAATGGGATGCATCCAAAACTATCCAACTATGCGAGCCGCCTCAGAGCAGCCTACGAAATCGGTGGAATTTCAATGATATTCAGGCGCTTATTTATTGATTAATTTACATTTTTTTATAAATAACGTTTGACTCTATGGAGAAAATAATTATGCTTTTATTCATTATTATTTTTCTTGTAGTATGGGGGCATGTGGTACAGCAGACATCGAATGTTTCCTGCTGGCCTGTGCAGGAAGACAGTGTGATGCGTCTCATCTATACCATGCATATGCCCTTGTTTATGGGGCTCTGTGGCTATTTCTTTTACTTTTCTATTCAGAAGTGGTCATCTGTTCATACGTATGTCATAAGGAAGCTGCCTTCCAGGCTGGCCGGGCTGATCATTCCCATGATTTCTTTTGGCCTAATCAAGATTGCCTGCGATGTATTCTGGAGTACACCTATACCCCATACGACGCTTCCATTTCTTAGGTACTGGTATTATTCAACTATGGGAATATGGTTCTTGGGAGATGTAGCTGTCAATACGGTGATAGTCCTTCTGGCTCTTTATTTTTGTAAGGGTCATTTCAAGCATGATTGGAAATACTTTGCCTTATTCGCACCACTATCTATCGTTCCGTATGTGTCTTATAGGAACCCTCATATGTACTTTTTCTTTGCAGCAGGTTATTGCCTGCCGGCTTATGTGAAATCAGATTTCCGCTATTTTATTAAGTACTGGAAATGGGGACTTGTCCTTTTCGTCGCTTCTTATATTGCTTTTTCAAATATGCCCTGGCCACCGGAAGACTTTTGGTATGACTATCACCATCAGTCAATTCTGCAGCTTGTAGTAAATGACAGTTTAAAGATAAGCCTGGGAGTCACAGGCAGCTATCTGGCTCTGATTTTCTTGTACAAGCTGCTTCCCTATATGAAAGAAACTCCACTATATCACCTAGCAGCAAAGGAAGGACAGTATACATTAGATATATACTTGATTCAAATCATTGTCATCGAAAAACTGCTTGGCCCTTTTTATAAGCAGCTTGTCAGTCAAAGCGACATAAACTGGATCAATGAGTATGGACTTATTGTTAAAGTAGTAAGTACGTTAGTGTTAGCGGCCATTCTCTTAGGAATTGTGATGGGAATCAGTCGTTTGTGTCATAAAAAACAGTATGTTTCTAAAATACTATTTTGGAAATCATAGGAGTTATTAGTCAGTGTTGGGATTTTGCAAAATGGTGAAAACAAGGGGATGGGAACGATTGCAAGGCCAGCTGAGCTATAATCAGCCAGGTTAGGAGAAATTGCGTTGGCCGTGTCGCTGTAGAAAAATATGGAGAAAAGAAACGAAACAGGCTACCAATAATCGAATTTTCGAGGTATAATGAATTCATCGCGTAACTCCTTTGAGATGATGTGTTTTAGCAGATTCATTATACTTCAAAGTGTGGTTACGCGATATTTATTTGTTCAAAAAGTTGTAAACTGCTGTTATATTCAGGGAAAGGAGCAAAAATTATGGAAATTTATGATCGCGCTTTTCCAGGAAGTATTGTAACGCCTATAAAATTAAAAAATGGAGAAAGCATAGAGTTAGCATGTTTTATTGAACATCGATTTGCCTTATATTATTGGCTAAAGTGGCATGAAAAATACGACCGCTCTATTTCAATATTGTCGATAGATTATCATACAGATACAATGCCAGAACGTTCAGAACATCAATTTTCAAAAGATAAAGAACCAATTCTATCTATTTGGCAAGATATGGATGAAGGGAATGATACTCAAATTTGTGCAGGATTATCAAATGAGTTATTGGAGCACGCCTATATTTTACATAAAGGTGATGATAGTACGATGAATAATTGTGAATCTATCAGCTATTATAATCATCCTGATAAGTTGTTTTCGGCAGATAGAATCTACGGGGAAGAGGACCTGTACCTAGATATTGACTTAGATTATTTTACGAATGGAAAATCAGATGAGCATAGCTGTAAGATATTACTCCGTGAAATGGAACAATTATTCACTACAGATAGAAAAGAATTTTTATTTCCGAAAATTCGAGGGATTACTGTAGCACTAGAACCCATTTATTGTGGCGGATTGTTTAATTCACTCTTGCTATTATTGAAATTACAAAAAATACTTTTTGATGGACAGATAATTGGTGATTGGCCATATTGTTAAAATGGGAAAGAACGTTTTTTTAGCAGCACTTTACAACTTTTTCTCTGCTGACCGAGCGATGAACAGGCTTTTCAGTGGAACCGATTGTCATGATAGTTAAAGTAAGAGCGCAATGAATCGAAAAAACGCGATTGTTAGTAGATTCGAATGCAATCGAGACAAATTTTTTGTTAGATGAGGTGGAAAAATGCCTGATATAGTAACTCCTAAAATTCTGCAAAATGTTCCTGTTGGCAAAGATGAATTTGCCAGCCAATCACAAGAACATATTGCAGAGTCAATTAAAAATTTAATTCTGAATATTGATAATGAAAAAACACCGATACGACTTATAGGTATTGAAGGCGGATGGGGAACTGGGAAAAGCAATTTAGTAAAAATCCTAGAAAAAAAACTGAAAGGTAAAGGTTACTCTTTTTTTCTTTATGATGCTTGGGGACATCAAGAAGATTTACATAGACGTGCTATCATTGAAGAACTTTCAGATTTTGTTGATAAGGAAAATATTTGTAGTACGTGTGATAAGTTAGCAGATATTAGGGAAGAAACGTTAGGAACAGAAGTTTTAGTACGGACTGTTCAGAGACCTGAGTTTTCATGGGCTTTTTTTTCAGTGTATTGGGGATAGTTTGTCTTCCTCTAGTTGAACTTATTCATGAAAGTGATATTGTTAAGAATTTGCCTCTCTTTGAAAAATTTCCTTTCCTGGGATGGATTTTTAATGCAATACCCGGATTGTTTTTTATAATAGCGGTTTGGGTTATTATTCGAGAAGCCTTTAACGAAGCTAAAAGACAAAGTCAATCTGGCGAGAAGATAAAGAATATAGGATTCTTTTTTTCTTGCCTTAAAAATAAGACCTTACAAGTCTATCGAAAAAATGAAGAAAAAAACACTACGGCGAAGAGAATAAATCAATTTAATCCGTCGTCTAATTCATTTAAAAACTTCCTTCATGCGCTTGACGATGGGCTTCAGCAAAATAAGTTGGTTATCGTAATAGATAACATTGATCGAATGAATAAGGAAAAAGTTAAAGACATATGGGCTACGATTCATATGTGCTTTTCAAGTGCAGCTGAATTGCATAATATCCTTGTTTTAGTGCCGTTTGACAAGAATAAAATTAGAGATGCTTTTTATCAGGAAGAGGAGAATGAATTAAATACCGCGAATGATACTGATAAAAAAATGACTACATATGATACAGAAAAAATTAATCAATTGGCTTTGGTTGATGATTTTATACAAAAGACGTTTTCTTTAGTATTTCGTGTCTCGTTACCTGTTTTAAGCGATTGGGAAGCTTTTTTTAGAGAGCGTTGGACAGATGCTTTTAAATCCGTTCAAGATGAGATTGAATTTGACTATGTGAAAAGAATTTTCGATGCTTTTACCAAAGTGATCACACCTAGGAATATTATTGCATTTATTAATGAGTTTGCGACCATCAAGTTGTCGGGGGTTGATAATCAAATTAAATCAAGATATATTGCTATTTTTATTAAAAAGCAGAATTATATTTTATCTAATATTACAAATGCTTTGACTAAATTTGATTATTTAAAGCCATTAGATTATTTAGTTAATCAAGATGGAGGAGATGAATATTTTAAATCTATCGCATCCTTGATTTATCAAGTGCCTCTAGACAAGGGACTTCAAGTTGCCTTGTCTAGACCATTGAAGCAGGCATTGGAAAATCAAGATACGAATGAAGTTGAAAGAATCTCGGCTAATCCTAATTTTGATTCTATGTTAGGAGAAGTTTTAAATCATATAACTAATATGGGAAATGCTGTCATTGCATTATCTCAGTTAAGTCAGGATAAATTTCAGAGTGAGGACATCTATCAAAATAGATGGGATGATATTTTTAGCCGTATAATGAATTGGGATAAAGGACGAGCATATCATGAAGTTATGGATTATCAGTTAATATTGCTCGATAAAATAACGCGAGAAAAGAAAATTACATATATTGAAGATATTATTAAAAATTTATACAGTATTAGCGATGAGGAATTTAATGCAAATACTTTTTCAAATAATATCGATCAGTTGGATTCTGTAATGAAAAAATACCAAATCGATATTTTTAAATTCCTTAGTGAACGAAAATGTAGCCTTGATCAGTACAAAACTTTTATGTCATCTGGGAAGCATTTACGCAATTATAAATTGGTTTGCGATGCAAAGCAAATCAATGATTATTTGGCTCAATATCCAATAGAAAATATAAGTGACATTGATTACATCAAAGAATTGTTAAAATGCCAGTATGATTTGTCGGAATATAAAACTTTTTTAGAGCAAAATGTAGTAAATACTACAAGCTATGATAGTTTTAAAGGCTTTATTGGTGTTTTAAAACAATTTCCAGGTGTTGTAAAACTTGAAAATTTAGCATGGAGTACCTATACTTCAATTTTTTCACAAGCGGATAAGCAAAATGATTTTTATTATGATTTAGTCGCTATAGGCTATTCTCATTTTTCGTATAGTCAATTAAATGGGTTAGGCAACTTTCTTTCTTCCAATGAAGAGGAGCAAAAGCGCCTTATTGAGCCTGTTCGGTCTGTAATTTCAGATTATATATCCTCAGCGGGTCTTTTTATGCAATTAGTGGATGATTCAGGTTTAGGCAATAGTGAGTTTTATAAAGCTATTTGTCATGCATTGATAGCATCAAATTGCAAAATTACGGAAATAAGGATTCTCCCTCGTCTTAAAATGATAGAAGATGTTTTAGGGATTCAATTTAATCAATGGGAAGCGGCATTCAATGATCTTCCTGTTGCAGATATTAGTGATGATGCTATTATTTCATCACTACCCATTGATGTATTAAAAGAAATACAAACTGTTCCCAACAGCAAGCTGTATGATCACTGCAAAAGTAGAATTAAGAGTTATTTAGATACTAAGGATACCGGAAGTTGGAAATCTGTCATTAACAATGATTTAAATACGTATGATATTCAAGTTGGATTGCTTATCTCTTATCAGTGGCCTTCAAGAGCATATGAGGCTGTTAAAGCTTATTTGAAAGAAAAAGCAGAGAATAAGCAAACTCCTACGGATATAGAGAAATGGCATAATTTTATTGGCGTGTTAAAAAAATCTGGCCATGAATTAGCGCAATTAGTTTGCGATATATATGGCATTTTTCTTAAATCCAGTATTGATGCTCCATCGTTTAAATTTTGGATATCTTTTTTTGATGAATACATATTTAAAAAGGAAGGTCCTAAAAAGGATACACTGCGGTGCATTTTTCCGGTAATTTTGTTGGATGATGGAGAATGTTTGAAATGGATGAATGACCATAGCAGAACTATTTCAACCATATATGATGCTGCTGAAATTCAGCAAAGCGATTTTTATAGAGCACTTATGGAAAGAGCTACTGGAGAGAGTGTTAATCCTGCTGCTAGACGATTAGCAGTACGAATGAACTTTTTACCTTCTGATGTCCTTAAAAAGAATTTACAGTCATAGTGGTTGGGGGAAAATATGCAGATTAACACGCAAAAGAAAGACATTATATGGAATTACTTGGGGATATTTTTCTCCCTTGGGTCACAGGTTATATGGTTGCCCGTCCTGATTCACTATTTGCCGCCAGATATTTTGGGTTTGTGGTACGTATTCGTTAGTATTGGTGGTATGGTTGAACTTATTGATAGTGGCTTTACGCCGACTCTGAGTCATTGCATGACTTATGCGTGGAGTGGAGCTATGGATTTAAAGAAACAGGGCGTTGTCTTTTCTGGTGAACGAAGTGGACCGAATTACGCTTTGGTTTATGGGATTTTGAGTACTTGCCGGGTCTTATATTTCGGCATTGCCTGTGTAGCTACCTTAGTTATGGTCAGTGCTGGTACGTTGTACGTGCAGCGCATCGCCTCGGCCTATTTATCTTGGCAAGTTTATGCTACTTGGATGCTTTATATAGCATCAACCTTTATTAATCTTTATATAGGGTACTATGCTGTCGTCCTCGTCGGTATCGGCGATATTTTTCATAAAAACCGGGCACAGATTTTATCGAAAGGTGCCTTTTTGATATTAGGAACACTCGGCCTTGTTTGTGGCTTTGGGATTCTCAGTCTTGGCGTGGCTTATTTTGCCAGCGGTTTTGTTTTACGCTTTTTGTGTAAATATTATCTCATCAAGGCCCACAAGTTTGATGAATTATTCCGAAAATATCGCCATCAGACAGATTATTCCAAGCGCCATGTTTTAGCTATGATGTGGCCCAATGCCTGGCGGGATGGATTAGTTACGGTAACGGCTTATCTGACAGGGCAGGCTACCGTACTAATGAGTAGTGGTTTCCTGACTCTGTATGAAACGGGGATTTACTCTTTTTCCATGCAAGTTGTCAATGCCTTGATTAGTATCGCCTCTGGTATGTTCAGTGCCTATGTTCCGGCAATCCAGTCGGCCTATGTATCCCGCAACTGGAAAGTTATGAAAGATTTATACGCGAAGTCCATGGTCTGTGCCTTTCATCTCAGTTTCTGGGGCATCATCGTTTTTGCAGCGATTGGTATTCCCATCGTACAACTCCTGCGCCATGACTTCGTCATTGAACGACCGGCCTTCCTGATGCTGGCACTGTCAATTTACCTCTTGAACCGCCATCGAAGTTCTGCCTGCTTTATCAGCACTATGAATAAACTGCCATATACCTTCAGCTTTATTTTCTTTGGCGTCATCAGCATCAGTGCCACCTATATCGGACTAGCCTACTTCCATTTAGGATTATGGGGCCTCATCCTTATTCCCTTAGCGGTCCAGTCCATCTACAATAACTGGAAATGGAACCAAGTCGTCAATCGCTATCTGCATACCACAGAAATCAGATTGATGAGACAGGGAACATCGGATCTTATGCGGATAATTGGGAACAAAGTATTTAAAACGAAATCATAAAAATAATCCGGCTGCGGTGAAATTACTGGGCCGGATTGTTTTTTTTGTTTCCTTTTTTGGACAAGCATAGTATAATAAAAATTATTACCCTATATTGTCGAAAAAGAGGGGAGCAGAGCTAAGTTGTTCAGCTTTAGTTTTTTTATTGGAATATATAAGTAGGTTGTTATTTGTGGTGTTAACATGTTGTGATTTGATTAAAAAAATAGAAGCGGAGTATTCTCAGGAAGAGATTGTTTCAGGCTGTAAAGTTTTGAATCAATCCTATAATATTTTTGATCTTCCCGAAAGGCAATGGCAGCAGTTAGCTTATTCTTTTCCGCGGAGCATAAGCTGTTTGCAAAAATTATCCGAAGTATGCTCTCCTGGAAAAGTTATTAATGCTTTATTGATGAAGTACTATCCTTGTGAACGGGTTATCAAATATTATTTAATAAAAAAAATGACCCATTTAACTGAAAATATAGTAGCGTTTGAAATGAGTATAGGTTCAAGCCGTATTGATTTATGTCGAATTAATGGACATACTTATGCCTACGAAATTAAGACAGAATATGATACTTTTAAACGCTTGTCAACACAATTGCCGAATTACCAGAAAGCTTTTGATTTTGTCTATGTTGTGACTCCTCTGCAACGAGTGGAAAGTTTAAAGCCATATCTCCCGGAAAGATGTGGCATTATTGCCTATACTTTAAAGAATGGATTATGTAAATTTTCCCATCAGAAAAAAGCAGAAAAAAATAAAGGCGACCTTGATTTTTGCATAAAAAATTTTTCTTCATCTGAATTAACAATGTTTATAGAAGCGTTATCAAATTTAACATGCCCAACTAAACGCATTGAAAAGGAAAAAATAGCAATATCCCTGGTGGGAAAACGAAATGCTTGGGCCGTATATCGGAAAATTTTAAAAAAACGTTATGAAAAAAAATGGAATTTTCTTGTAGCTAATATGGAACATATACTGCCTATCGATGTACAAGAATTTTTCCGGTCAACTATGTCAGTAGATGGATTTTATGAATAATATTTATCCCCGTTATGAGGAGTTTCATAGCGGGGATAAATGGTGTTAATGCGAGTTTTCTTTGGCGTATTCGTTCATTGTATAAATGTAGTGACTCATGGTAATCCCTTTCCAGATAGCTTGACTTTTTCCTGTATAAGGATCAGTTGGGGTTGTGATTTTTTCTATTTTCTGACAACCTGGACAAGATTTATGATGATTAACTGAAAATTCGTTCCAATATTTACTTTCTACAATGCTAGGGGCAATGTATTCGGAAAATTCTGAGAGTTGTGCAGCTCGGCCAACAAAGGATATAAAGCAGTTATTATCTTTTGAATAATATATCCCTGCTGGACTGATACGTCCTCCATTAGTAGGTAAAGACGAGGTAATTCCGGCATAATCACCGAAACCATCGCAGTGGATTTGTACGTAGTAATCTCTTAACCCATTGTCGATTTCAGGAATAGGGCTTTTATCTTTTAAATCTTTATTATAGAGATTGTTAGGTCTGTTATCATTTAAGACAATTGTAGTGCAATTTTTTTCCTTTTTTAAATTTTCTGCTGCATTCCAGACAGGTTTAAATACGGGATTACTATAAGGTGCTGTCCCGATGTCAATAAGCAAATAGCTGTTTTTATCCAAGAGATTTTCTAACACAGGGACGCAGTCTAAAAAAGTAGATGCTTGTATACGAAATGCTATTTTTATAAAATGTTGATGTAACTGATAAAAGTCATCTTTTAATTTATTATGAATTTCTACAGTAGAAAGTTCTGGCAAATAGGATATTACAGGAATTACCTGTTCGGATACTTCCTGTAATTGCATTAATTCCGTGATATAAAATCCCGATTGACGATTTACTTTATTCAAGTACTCTTGAATACTTTTTTGGGTATTATTTAGCTTTGTTGAGCGAAAGAAATCTATGAATAGTTGTTGGTGGTTTTCTTTTAATAATTCTTTTATTTCATCTAAAGAGGTATTCTTAGCATTTGTTTTAGTTTTTTCTTGGACTAATTCTATTAGCGGGATAATGTATGGACCCCATAATTTCTTTTTTGTAAATTCCTCAAAAATATTCATTTCAACAGTACGGTTTTTTAATATTGGAATATATAGCATAGTTATCACCTGCTTTTTGCTTTAAAATCTAGGTAAGATGCCAGACCGTCGAGACCTGGGTAAATAAAGGAACGATTAATTCCAAAATGATCAAGGCTATTAAGGAATTCTGCGTGACATTGTTTTTTTATTATCAATTTAGTTATTTGGCATTCTGCATCATTTATTTTTGTTTTATCTAAAGGCTGCATTGGATTTTTATGAACTGTAAATAATCCTTTTTGAGCAATGATTCTCTGATTGATATAGGGAGGAATGTATAATATGATTTCATCTTCAATCTCAAACGGATTGTCATACTCCATGTGATTTGAATTAAACTGCAAAGAATTTATGATATATATGGCAGAATCATTAGTGGCATTTTCAACAGAAAAATGAGCAGCAATTAATGGATTTTTTGTCCAGTCTAGATACCGAGTGGGGAGACCAAAGTGTTGAGCTGTAGCCAATGACTCCCATGGTGATATATTTCGTAAATCATCGTAAGGAACTGCCATTTTACAAAAGTCATCCCAAAGTTTATTTTCTAAATTAGAAAGTTCTTCACTGGAATAAGTGCCACCCGAATGTTTTTTTACGTAAACTTCTCTACCTATTTTAGGAATTAATTCATAGTCTATATCATTCACTCCTCGAAAGATGAAATCATCTGTGAATTTAGCATCGTACAAAAATTGAAGAAATTTTTCAAATGATTTGATTTCAACGGAATCGATGTTAGTCTCTTTTTTCATGTCAGCACCTCACATTTTAGAGGATGAAAGATAAATATATTTTATATTTCCCGAATAAATCTTCTTAATTGAAGTATACTATTTTGTTTAGAAATTAGCAAGGATTTGTCTTGCTGTGATGCGATTAGATGCGTTAAGGAGGATAAAAAATGCAACTGTTTAAAACGTATTTACAAAATGGAATATGTATTGATGATTCATTAAGAAATTATGAATGTGAAGATTTCTATATACAAAAATTAGAATATCCCAAAAATACATTTACTTATTCTTATGATTCTTTGATTCATGAGGCGTTGAACAAATTAGTGCTTATATATGATGTAATTACATGTAGATATTTTCCGGATTATGAAAGGTATCAATCTCAGTGCTACAATATACCGAGTATATTTCTTAAGGCTGGACTTGAATCTGATTTTCCAGCTTCGAAAGAAGACCTAGAAAAGTATCTTGGGGAATATTCCCGCGACAAGTTGTTATTGAAGGTAGTGCCTGATTTAAATAAGTTTATTTATGTAGGAGATTGTCATTATTTAGTAAGTTCCCTTCAAAACCTATTAGAAGAAGTGAATCGCTGTTTTATAAAGTTTTATATTAAGTTGGCGGAAGCGGGTCCATTAGATACGGAGATCGAAGGGCGTGATGATGGTATTTATTGGTCGGCCTCCTCTCAGATACGAGATGTACATGCTTGCGTAGAAAATTATTTTATTAAAGCTAATGCTGTATTAGATTTATTTTGTAAAATTGTTTATGAAATTGAAAATATTAGAGATGATTTCTCTATAGTACCTAGATTTAAAAGCAAAGATAAATTATGGTCTGCAAAGAGATTTCTTAAAATGAACAAATTGCCTGGTACTATATTTGAAGAATGCGATATCATCAATATGATTATTGCAATACGAAATCAGGTTATTCATAATGGAACGTTAGAAATATATCCTAAGATGTTTTATCGTCTTCAAAATAAACAGATTATCGAAAGATTCATACTATTTCCAGATATGGAAGGAGCTCATTTTGTCACTTTTAAGAACAGAAATCATTTTTATCATAATAGACACAAAGTTAATGACTTTTTAATTGCTGTACACAAAGAGTTTTTGAACAGAGTGCTTACTACTGCTGAATCATTGCTAAAATTTTATCCCATTGATTCTTTCTATGAAAAATGAATTATATGAAAAATAGACTATCAATTCGAAATAAAAATGTGGAAATTATTATAGGGATGTACTGTTGTTGATTAAGATTAGAAAATAAGAATGTTTAAACTACGTCTGGTGAATTTTTTTGCGGTATGGCCAATTGTTCGCGGCGGGCCGCCCTGACCGGGACGGCCCCTACGATGGCCCTGAGTGGGGCATATTTGTTTGATGGCGTAAAATAATTGGAGAAAGGCCGGCTCATTTTGTAATGAATATAGATGAAAAATAAATTTGGTGAATATTATGAAACATAGGTGGCTTATTTTTCTTTGTTTTTTGCTTGTTTCTGCTGTCATCGGTGTGATTTGGTGGCATTCTATGCAGAATGGTGTGGCTTCACATGCCGAGAGCCGGCGCATGCTGGCTTTTGCCTTGTCACATCTTCAGGGGACGCAGCTGGCACCGTATTTAAGCGACGGGCATATCCGGCGCTTGGCGCATTTGACGGAATATACGACATTGGGCGTCGTGTTGAGCAGTTTTTCTGTCTTAGTTTCGCGGCGCTCTCATAAAGTTTGGGTGCTCCTGATTGGAATCAGCGTGGCCGCGATTGACGAATATATTCAGCTGCTTTCCGGTGGCCGGACGTCGACGTGGCATGACGTGGTGCTCGACGGTGTCGGTTGTATAATTGGCATTGTTTTAGTCATGGTCATCCGGGGAGTGAAGCGGGGCATCTGTGCCATACGAAGATAGGGCCAGTGGCCTGCGTTATTATCAAGTCTGCTCGTATATGATATAATTAACGTTATAATTGAATTATATTAAGGATACATAAGGAAGGTGGTTCGGTGAGTCGTATGGATCGGGATTTTGTGGTATCACAATTTACGCGGTACGTCCAGGGCTTTGACCAAAAGGAAGAAGGCGTCCGGCTGAAGTATGCTCATTCTTTGCGGGTGAGCGGGTTGTGTGAACAGATTGCTCTGAGTCTGGATTTGTCTCAGGCTGATGTGGATTTGGCCTGGCTCATCGGCGTCCTCCACGATATCGGCCGCTTTGAGCAGCTGCGGGAGTATCATACGTTCGTCGATTATCGGTCCATGGATCATGCCAAATACGGGGCGCATTACTTGTTTGCTGACGGCCATATCCGCGATTTTCTGGACGATATGAGCCAGGATGATGTGATTTGTATGGCTATTGACCAGCATAATGTCTATCAGCTTCGCCGGGATTTGACGCCGCGGCAGCAACTCTTTTGCCAGCTCATCCGCGATGCCGACAAAATCGATATTTTCCGGGTTTATGTCATGTATATGCGCCAAAAGAAGAATATCTGGAACGTCGACTGGTCTGACTTTGAAAACCAGCCTATTTCCGATGTCGTCATGGCTCAGGCCCGCCAGGGGAAATTGGTGCGGACGCAGGATAAGAAGACTTTCATGGATTTTTATGTCGGCGCCCTCTGCCTCTATTTTGATTTAGTCTATCCCAAGAGCCGGCAGCTGGCGCGGGAACAGGGCTATCTCGATAGGCTCCTCGATTTCCATTCACAGAACGTCGATAGTGAAGGGAAATTGGATGAAATCCGACGATTAGTCCGCGGCACAGGAACATTGCCTCAGCCCTCGTTTACTGGTACAATATATAAAAATATATAGTGTAATTGAATTGATGAAAGATTACTATATCCTTGATAGGGGACTTATATCATGAAAGTATTGATTACTGGCGGAGCCGGGTTCATTGGGTCACACATTTTGGCACAGCTCCAGGGACGGCGCGATATGGACGTCGTCGTGTTTGACAATTTGTCCAGCGGATCCAAAGAACATGTACCGGCTGGGATGGAACTGGTAGAAGGCGACGTCTGCGATGAAGCGGCCGTAGACGCCCTTTTTGCCGACCATCACTTTGATGCCGTCATCCATTTGGCGGCCCAGACGATGGTCCCGACTTCAGTGGAACAGCCTGTCCTCGATTGCCGGATTAATCTGGAAGGCGTCCTCCACGTGCTGGAAGCCTGCCGGATCCATGGCACAAGGCACATCCTTTTTTCGTCCAGTGCCGCTGTCTACGGCGACAACCTCCATATCCCCCTGAAGGAAACGGAACGGTTCGTGCCGACGTCCCCTTATGGTATCACTAAGATGACGACGGAACATTACCTGCGGGTCTATCACGAATTATATGGCATGGATGCGACGGTCTTCCGCTTTGCCAATGTCTATGGCGAACGGCAGGGCGAAAAGGGCGAAGGCGGCGTCGTCAGTATTTTCTGCAAGCTTTTGTCCCAGCGTCAGGGGATTACGGTCTTCGGCGACGGCAATCAGACCCGCGATTTCGTCTATGCCGGCGATATCGCCCAGGCCATCATCCGGGCGCTGCCGCTCAAAGGCTGTCACACGATGAACGTGTCGACCGGACAGGAAACGAGCATCAACGATTTGATCTGCAGTTTTGAAAAAGCCGTCGGCTATACGGTCCCCGTCCAGTATACGGCACCCAGGACGGGCGATATCCTGCGGTCGGTCCTCAGTAATGAGACCTTGAAAAGGGATTTAGGTTTTGTGCCGGCAATGGATTTGAAAGAAGGAATCCGCCGGACCTATGACTGGTACCGCAGCCAATGGATGGAGTAAGGCGTTTTTTGCCTTGACAGGCTTCCCAAAACATGACACAATAAATTAGATATGCCTATATACATTTATATACAGGAGGGGTAGCCTATGGCAGATGATCGCATTATTACGGCTTTGGACGTCCATTCATTGGATGATATGAAGAAGCTCGTTGAAACCCTTGGCGATAGTGTTTCTTTTTATAAAGTCGGGATGGAACTCTTTTACAGTGCCGGTCCCGATGCAGTACGGTATTTGAAGGACCAGGGGAAACATGTTTTCCTCGATCTGAAGGTCCACGATATTCCCAATACGGTGGCCCAGAGCATCCGCGCCCTGACCCGTCTCGGTGCCGACCTCATGACGCTGCACGGCACAGGCGGCCGGGCTATGATGGAAGCGGCTGCAGAAGCTGTCCGCGATGAAGCGGCCAAACTGAATATCGAACGGCCGCGCCTGCTGGCTGTAACGGTACTGACCAGTATCGACGAAGACGCCTGGAAGGAAATCGGCGGCAAGTACAGCATTGCCGAATCGGTCAAGAATCTGGCGAAACTGGCCAAGGAAGCCGGTATCGACGGCACCGTCTCTTCGCCGTATGAAGCTAAAGAAATCCGGGAAATGAATGGTCCCGATTTCCTCATCGTCACGCCGGGCATCCGTCCGACGTTTGCCGTAGCCAATGACCAGAAGCGGTTCACGACGCCGTCTCAGGCTTTGCGCGACGGGGCGTCTCATTTAGTCATCGGCCGTCCGATTACCAAGGCCGCCGATCCTAAGGAAGCAGCCCAAAAGATTTTAGCAGAAATTCAGGGGGTATAATCAATTATGATGACAGAAGCAGAAGTAAGACAGTTGTTAGTAGACACCAAGGCCGTCCTCGAAGGCCATTTCCTCTTGACGTCGGGCCTGCACAGCCCGCTGTACGTTGAAAAGTTCAACGTCCTCCAGCATCCGGAATATACGGAAAAGCTCTGCAAGGAATTGGCAGAACGTTTCAAGGACCAGAACGTCCAGACCGTCATGGGTCCTATGACCGGTGGCATCCTGCTGGCTCATGAAGTTGGCAAGGCACTTGGTACGCGGGCTATCTTCACGGAACGTGAAAAGGGCGTCATGACACTGCGCCGCGGTTTCCATATCGAACCGGGGGAACGCGTCCTCATCGTCGAAGATATCGTCACGACTGGCGGTTCCGTCCAGGAAGTCGTCAATGTCGTCAAGAAAGCCGGCGGCGTCATCGTCGGTGTCGGCCTCCTCGTCGACCGCAGCGGCGGTAAAGCTGAATTCGGCGTACCGAAAGATAAAGTCCAGGCTCTCCTGCATTTGACCGTCCCGACGTACAAACCGGAAGAATGCCCGCTCTGCAAACAGGGCATCCCCATGACCGAACGGGGCAGCCACCATCTGAAATAATCTGGGTCAGGAGATGTTTTGTTCATGGAAATGTTATCGGCCATAGCTCCTTTCTTCGTGGCTGGCCTGCTGGGGACGGTGTTCGCCCGTTTTACGGGTATCAATATGAGCATGTGCGTCCTCCTCATGTTCTTGTATATGGGGGCCAAGCCTGTCGAATGTATTGCCGCTATGTTGATGTTTAATGTCTTTACGTATTTTACGGTGTACTCTCAGCTCCACGTCATGAAGATCAAGAGTTTCACCTTTTTCCCCGGCGTGCGCCTGGCCATCCCGATTTTGATCACCATCGCCCTGGCTGCGCTCAATCCCTTCATTGGCATCGTCTTTTTCGTCTTTACCTTCCTCATGGAAATCTTTGCCAAGATTTATAAGGAAATGGATGCCAAGTCGCGTCCGACGAAAGGGAAAATCGGCCAGATGGTCGTCATCGCCGTTATCCTGGTGACTATCGGTGCGGCTATCGTTCAGTTCATCCCGGAAAATTACTACTACATCGTCGGCGGCGTGACCATCTTGATTTACGCCTTCGTCATGTGGCGGACGGGAGACCGCCGCAAGGGGACGGCCTGGTGGGATAAGATGCTCTACGCATCGACGTTCCTCACCGGCCTGAGCGGCATCGACGGGACCGATTGGCTTACGGCGATGCGCCGCAATCCCGAATCGGTGTTGTCCAAGTGCTATCCCATCGTCATCAACGGGGCCATGATCATCGGCCTGCTGGCGTCGTATGCCATGTACCAGTATTTCTCGCTGGGCGCCCTGTTCGCTACTATCGGCTCGGCCGTCGGCATCCGCCTGTTCGGCTTGTATGAACATAAAGAAAAGGGAAGCTTCTCGTACCTCACCCTGGGCATTGCCGTCCTGGTAGCTCTGGTGTTCATGATCATCCAGCCAGTGCCGACGGGATTCCCCGTCGTGCCCATGGCCGACCAGACGGGATTCTTTGATTTTTAGTTTTGCAAAAAAGCGCTGTCTTTTATGGCAGCGCTTTTTTTACAAGGCTCCCTTTATAGGGGAGCTGGCCGCCGAAGGTGGTCTGAGAGGTTGCTTTTTATTTTCTGAGAGGTTCTTTTTTTATTTTCGGAAAACAGCGAGCAACCTCTCAGTCAGCGTTATTCCCAGGATTCAGGCGGGCCGCCTAGCTACAGCTGTCCGTTTTGGCAACCGTCTTGCGCCTCTCGCTGGTCGGCACCTGACGGGCCAAAAAGGCTTAGGACGGCCCCTACAGTGGCGGGCTGCGACCTGCGTTCTTTTAAATATTAGCAGGAAAACGGCGGGTTTTGTCGAATATATTATATATATCCTTATTTACCATTCGTTTTTTATTTTGGATAAAGGGGGGATCCCTTATGAAGAAGAGTATTATCTTAGCAATGGTCGTGGCGGCTTTGGCTTGCGGGCCGGCCTGGGCCTATGATGAAGGACCAGTTATGGGGGCGTATACGTCGATTCCGGGGCTGACGGCGATCCAACAGTGCCAGCTGACCGTTGCCGGCAAGGTCATGGACCCGGCTGATGGAGCCGTATTACAGGAAAATAACGTGGTCATGATTCCTTTGCGTAAAGTGGCGGAACAACTCGGTTATACCGTGACCTGGGATCCTGACGACCAGAGCGTCCGCGTCGAGATGAATATCGCCTATATCATCGTCAAACCCGGTGAAGACTGGTACGAACGGATCGGGACGATCAAGAAGGTCAACTTGAACCACATCTTCCAGTACGGTGCCGGCCCGGTCAATGTCAACGGTACGATGTACGTCCCGGCCCAGCTCTTTGAAGCCTTTTACAACAGCGTCACCATTACGCCCCAGGCCGTGACCATTACGCCGGCCTCGACGGATTGAAGTCGTAAAAAAACTGCTTGACTTTATAGGCCCTGGTCGATACAATATATAGAAGAATATGTGGCAGTCCCGTGAGGCTGTGCGATTCTAATACTTTCAGATTGTACCTTTAATATAGTCCGGAGAGGCTAAAAAGGGACATATTTTGCCATGCTTATAATATGACCTTTGCCCTGCGGCAGAGGTCTTTTTTACAAGGAGGATTCGATGGTTAGTATACAGGGAAAAAGCCTGTTGGGGCTCCAGGGAGTACCGAAAGAAGAAATTGAGTTGATACTGCAGGTAGCTAAGAAGATGAAAGCCGTCGTCAACAGCGGGAATAAGAAGTTATCCCTGCTCAAAGGGAAATCGGTGGTCAACATGTTCTGGGAACCGAGCACGCGTACGCGCGGCTCCTTCGAAATGGCTGCCAAGTATCTCGGCGCCGATGTCATCAACTTCACGCCGCGGGGAAGCTCCATCCAGAAAGGCGAAAGTTTCCGCGATACCCTGCTGACGGTAACGGCCATGGGTGTCGATGCCATCGTCATGCGCCAGAAACAGGAAGGTTCGCCTTGGTTTGCCGACCGCTGCGTCGACCCGATCATCATCAACGCCGGTGATGGCGCCCACGAACATCCGACGCAGGGCCTCCTCGACATGTTCACCATTCAGGAAGTCAAAGGCCATATCGACGGCTTGAAGGTCGTCATCGTCGGTGATATCGACCACGGCCGCGTCGCCCGCTCCAACATCTACGGCCTCAAGACCATGGGTGCTGACGTCCACCTCGTCGGCCCGCGGACACTGCTCCAGCCGGAATTGGAAGCCATGGGCGTCAAAGTCCACTACGACTTGAAGGAAGCCATCCAGGATGCAGACGTCATCAACGTCCTGCGCATCCAGAAAGAACGCCAGGGCATTGGCTTCTTCCCCAGCGCTGGTGAATACAATTCGCTCTTCGGTATCAACCGCGACCGCCTCAAGTGGGCTAAAGACGACGTCCTCGTCCTTCATCCGGGTCCCATGAACCGGGGCATCGAAATCGAACCGGATACATGTTACAGTGAATTTTCTTCGATTCAGGAACAGGTCAAGAACGGCGTATCCGTCCGTATGGCCGTATTATATCTGACAATTATGGGAGGCGATGACGTTGACACTACTCGTTAAAGGCGGCAGAGTCGTAAATCCGGCCATGCAGCAGGATGAAATTTGTGACATTCTCATTGAAAATGGTAAAATTAAGGAAGTCGGAGCCAATCTGAGCGCTGACGGCGCCGAAATCTTCGACGCATCGGGCCTCGTCGTAGCACCGGGCTTCATCGATATGCACGTCCATCTCCGCCAGCCCGGCCAGTCCGGCAAGGAAACGATTGAAACGGGGACGAAGGCAGCTGCTGCCGGCGGCATCACCCGCGTTGCGACCATGCCGAATACCAAGCCGGTCATCGATTCGGCAATCATCGTCGACGGCATGAAGTATAAAATCGAACGGGAAGCCAAAGTCAAAGTCGAAATCATCGGCGCCATCTCCAAAGGCCTCCAGGGCCAGGAACTGGCCGCTATGGGCGCCATGGCCAAAGAAGGCGTCGCCGCTTTCTCCGATGACGGCCGTTACGTCGAAAACTGCGATTTCATGCGCAAAGCCATGGAATATGCCAGCATGTTCCACAAGGTCATCATCGACCACTGCGAAGAACAGAGCCTCGTCGAAGGCGGCAACATGCATGAAGGCGTCGTTTCCAATGAACTGGGCATCAAAGGCCGTCCGGCTGTCGCCGAAGACATTGCCGTCGCACGCGATATTTTCCTGGCCGAAGCGACACACACGCCGGTCCACATCGCTCACATCAGCACCAAGAACGCTGTCGAACTGGTCCGCCAGGCCAAGAAGCGCGGCGTCCAGGTTACGGCAGAAGTCACGCCGCAGCACCTCATCCTGACCGATGAAGCCCTGCGCACTTTTGAAACACGGTATAAAGTCAACCCGCCGATCCGCTCGGAAGAACACCGCGCAGCCTGCGTCGCCGGCCTGCAGGATGGCACCATCGATGCCGTCGTCACCGACCACGCACCGCATGAATGGGAAGAAAAGGACCAGGAATTCAACCTGGCTCCCAGCGGCTTCGTCGGCTTGGAAACGAGCGTCGGCGCCATGCTGACTTATATGTATCATACGGGTCATATCGATCTCATGACCCTGGTCAATGCCATGTCGACGGCACAGGCCAAGATCCTCGGCCTCGACGCCGGCGTCATTGCACCGGGCAAGGATGCCGATTTGACCGTACTCGATCTCGATAAAGAATGGACGGTAGATTCCTCGAAATTCTATTCCAAGGGAAAAGCGTCGCCTTTCGATGAAATGATTTTCAAAGGCAAGGCCGCAGCTACCATCGTCAATGGTGAAATTGTAATGAAAAACGGGGAGGTTTTATAATGAAAGGTGTCCTCATATTAGAGAATGGACAGAAGTTTTATGGCAACATGCTGATGGATGAACCGGCTGTCGGCGAAGTTGTCTTCAATACGGGCATGACAGGCTATCAGGAAACGTTCACCGATCCGTCCTATGCCGGTCAGATCATTACCATGACCTACCCGCTCATCGGTAACTACGGTTTGTTCCACGAAATCGAACAGGCCGACCGTCCCTATGCTGCCGGCTTCATCGTCAGCGAGCTCTGTGAAGAACCGAGCAACTGGCAGAACGAAGGCAAGCTGTCTACCTTTATTATGACACACCACATCCCCTGCCTCTACGGCGTCGATACGCGTGCCATTACGCGGGCCATCCGCAGCCAGGGCGTCATGAAAGGCGTCATCGTGCCGGAAACGATGGAAGAAAGCGCTATCAAGGAACTCTTCGATACGCCGCTGGAAACGCAGCTCGTCCGCCGCGTTACGACGCGTGATATCAAGCACATGGGCGATGGCCGTTTCCACGTCGCCGTCATGGATTACGGCGCCAAAGCCAACATCCTGCGCGAACTGGTCAACAGCGACTGCCGCCTGACCATTTTCCCGGCTGAAACCAAGGCTGAAGAAGTCCTGGCCGTCAATCCGGACGGTATCTTCCTGAGCAACGGCCCTGGCGACCCGAAAGACGTCCCGTACATCGTCGAAGAAGTCAAGAAGATGATCGGCAAGAAACCGATTTTCGGCATCTGCCTGGGTCTTCAGATGCTCGGCCTGGCTCTGGGCGGCAAGAGCCGCAAGCTGACCTTCGGCCACCGCGGTGCCAACCATCCGGTCAAGGATATCCGCACGGGCCGCGTCTACATCACGTCCCAGAACCACGGCTATGTCATCGACGAAGCCTCTCTGCCTGATGACGTCGTCATCACCCATCGCAACCTCCACGACAACACCCTTGAAGGTTTTGAAGTCCCGTCCAAGAAAATCATGTGCGTCCAGTACCATCCGGAAGCTTCGCCGGGACCGACTGATAATTTGTATCTGTTTACACAATTCGTCAAGATGATGGAGGAAAACTAACATGATAGAAGGATTGAAGAAAGTACTCGTTATCGGTTCGGGCCCTATTATCATCGGTCAGGCCGCTGAATTCGACTATGCCGGCACCCAGGCCTGCCGTGCCTTGAAGGAAGAAGGTCTGGAAGTCGTCCTCATCAACAGCAACCCGGCGACGATCATGACCGACGAAGACATTGCCGACCGCGTCTATGTCGAACCGATTTCCCTCGACTACGTGACGGAAGTCATTGAAAAAGAACGGCCTGACGGCCTGCTGGCTACCCTTGGCGGCCAGGTCGGCCTGAATATGGCTGTCGAACTGGCTAACGCCGGTGTCCTGGAAAAATATAACGTCCAGCTCCTCGGGACGCATCTGTCGGCTATCGAAGAAGCCGAAGACCGGGAACTCTTCAAGAAAGCCATGAAAGATATCAACCAGCCTGTTCCGGAAAGCGATATCTTTGAAGACGTCCCGTCGGCCATCGAATTCGCTGACAAAATCGGCTATCCGATCATCGTCCGTCCGGCCTTTACCCTCGGCGGTACCGGCGGTGGCATCGCCCACGACGAAGACGAATTGTTCATGATCGCCACGCGCGGCATCAAACTCAGCCCGATCAACCAGATCCTCGTCGAACGTTCCGTTGCCGGCTGGAAGGAAATCGAATACGAAGTCATGCGCGATAAGGCCGACAACTGCATCATCGTCTGCAACATGGAAAACATCGACCCCGTCGGCATCCATACGGGCGACTCCATCGTCGTCGCACCGAGCCAGACCCTGAACGACTTGCAGTACCAGATGCTGCGTACGGCATCGCTGGCCATCATCCGCCGCTTGAAGATCGAAGGCGGCTGCAACGTCCAGTACGCCCTGGACCCGAACAGCAACCAGTATTACGTCATCGAAGTCAATCCCCGTGTCAGCCGTTCGTCGGCCCTGGCTTCCAAAGCGACGGGCTATCCTATCGCCAAAGTTGCCGCCAAAGTCGCTACGGGCCTGACCCTGGACCAGATTACCAATGCCGTTACGGGCAAGACGACGGCCTGCTTCGAACCGACCCTCGACTATTGCGTCGTCAAATTCCCGCGCTGGCCTTTTGAAAAATTCGCCCTCGCCGACAAGACCCTGGGCACGCAGATGAAGGCTACGGGCGAAGTCATGGCCCTCGACCGCTGCTTTGAAGGGGCCCTGCTCAAAGCCGTCCGCTCCCTGGAAATCGGCGTCAACTATATTTCCATGAAGAAGCTCGAAAGCAAGTCCCTCATCGACATCGTCGAACTTCTGCAGAAACAGGATGACGAACGGCTCTTCGTCGTCGCTCAGGCCCTGCGCCTCGGCATCAGCGAAGAAAAGATTCATTACATCACGGGCTATGACCTGTGGTTCCTCCATAAGATCAAGAACATCATCGACTTGGAATTCGACTTGAAGCGCAACAACCTGACGGTCGATAACATCCGCCTGGCTAAACGCTACAGCATGCCGGATGCCATCATCGCCGGCTTCACCAACAAGACGGAAGACGAAGTCCGCCAGTTCCGCCTCGACCACGGCATTACGCCGACCTTCAAGATGGTCGATACGTGCGCTGCCGAATTTGAAGCCGCTACGCCGTATTACTATTCGTACTATGCCGACGAAGACGAAGTCAAGCCTCTGGGCAAGAAGAGCGTCATCGTCCTCGGTTCCGGCCCGATCCGCATCGGTCAGGGTATCGAATTCGACTACTGCTCGGTCCATTCGGCCTGGGCCCTGCGCAAAGCCGGCATGAACAGCATCATCGTCAACAACAACCCGGAAACGGTCAGCACCGACTTTGATACGTCAGACAGCCTGTACTTTGAACCGCTTACTGTCGAAGACGTCATGGCTGTCGTCGACAAGGAAAAACCGGTCGGCGTCATCTGCCAGTTCGGCGGCCAGACGGCTATCAACCTGGCAGCTCCACTGGCCAAACGGGGCGTTACCGTCCTCGGTACGTCTGTTGACGGCATGGACCGCGCCGAAGACCGCGAACGCTTCGACGAAGTCCTGGCCAAATTGAACATTCCCCGTCCGGATGGCCGCATCGCTACCAGCGATAAAGAAGCCATGAAGGTTTCCAAGGAATTGGAATTCCCGCTCATCGTCCGTCCGTCTTACGTCCTCGGCGGCCGGGCTATGGAAATCGTCTATAACGAAAAAGAATTGGAACGCTATCTCCGTGAAGCCGTCATCGCTTCGCCGGATCACCCGATCCTCATCGACGAATACATGGTCGGCCGTGAAGTCGAAGTCGACGCCGTTGCCGATGGTACTGACGTCTACATCCCGGGCATCATGGAACAGGTCGAACGGGCCGGCGTCCATTCCGGTGACTCCATCGCCGTCTATCCGCCGCAGCATCTGGACCAGGATATGATCAACCAGATTGTCGACTACACGACGCGCATTTCCCTGGAACTCCAGGTCAAAGGTTCGGTCAACATCCAGTTCGTCGTTTCCCGCGGCAAGTTGTACATCATCGAAGTCAACCCGCGTTCGAGCCGTACCGTTCCCTTCCTGAGCAAGGTCACTCATTTCCCGATTGTCGAAATCGCAACCCGCATCGCCCTCGGCGAAACCTTGAAGGACATGGGCTATCACAGCGGCCTCATGCCGGCCAAGAAACACGTCGCCGCCAAAGCTCCGGTCTTCTCGTTCAGCAAGATCGGCCTGGCTGAAATCGCCCTCGGGCCGGAAATGAAATCGACTGGCGAAGTCATGGGTATCGGCCATTCTTACTCCGAAGCCCTGTACAAAGCCGTCAATGGCGCTAAAATGAAGATCCCCGCTGGCGGTACGATCCTCGTCACCGTCGCCGACCGCGATAAAGCTGAAGCCCTCCAGCTGGCTGAAGGCTTCAAGGAATTGGGCTATCACATCATCGCCACCGAAGGGACAGGTAAATACTTCAACGACCACGGCATGCCCGTCGACATCGTCCGCAAGATCCACGAAGGCGGCCAGAATATCGCCACCCTGATCCGCAACGGCAAAATCGACTTGGTCCTCAACACCCTGACCTATGGCAAACACCCGGAACGCGACGGCTTCAACCTCCGCCGCATGGCCGTAGAACTCGCCGTTCCCTGCCTGACCTCCCTCGATACAGCCCGTGAAGTCCTCCGCGTCTTTGCCAACAAAGGCAAAAACGAAGGCTACCACCACGTCGCTGCCTTGCAGGATTACGATATGGAATAACTTTATAGTTTACAGCTCAGAGTTTGTAGTTTAGAGGAATAAACTCGAAGAAGAGAGGCTGTCGCTCATGCGATGGCCTCTCTTTTATGCATAAGGGCCGATATCGTAGGGGCTCGCACGTGCCTTTTCAGCCCGTCAGGACATGAATGAAATGAATGGCAGGACGGCTGCTGAAACGGACTGCAGTAGAGGGCGAGCCCGTCTGGTAATTGGGGACATTTCATTTACATGAATAAAGAGGCGGTTTATATCGTAGGGGCTCGCACGTGGCGAGCCCGTCTGCAATTGAATACATCTCCTTTATATGAATGAAAGGACTACATATAAACCCGGCAGGTGCGTAGTGTTCATCCACCCTAGTTCAGAAGCGGGCGCCCCGCTACGGCTGTCCTTTCTGGCAGCCGTCCTGCGCCTTCCTGTGGTCGGCACCAGACGGGTCAGAAAGGTACGTGGCGCCCCTACGAATCGCTGATTATTCTTTTTTATAAATGGCGTAATTCCCATCGTGCCGGATTGTTTTCTATATATTCCATGATGGCTAATAGTTCCTTTTCGTCGCGGATTACATGTTCAAAATATCCCCGCTGCCATAAAGACATTTTTGCTTTACTTGTTGCCATTCCTTTGAATCTATTGATGATGCGCCCTAGTCGGATGGCATTATTGTTGGTTTCGATACTGAGGATAAAATGAATGTGATTGGGCATGATGATGGAGTGAACTATTTGAATATTGTTGTAGTAATCAGAAACCGCGGCTAACTGTAGGGCGATTAAATTTCCTAGGGAGTTGAAATGCATTGCTGAGTTTCGGATCGCACCAAATAAATGACGTTTATATTTTGTGCATATCGTGATGAAATACATTCCATTTTGACCATAGTCGTAATGAGGGAGTCGGATATTTTTTCGTTTCGGTAACATAATATGCCTCCTGGAGAATTTTTTTTGATTTTATCAAAGGCATATGAGAATATGATGAAAATAAATGATGATTCACAAAGTATTCATTAGAATTTTTAATGTTTGCATTCATATAAAAATTATCGTAGTCCATACGTGTAGGGGCTCGCACGTGCCTTTTCAACCCGTCAAGACATGAATGAAATGAATGGCAGGACGGCTGCTGAAACGGACCGCAGTAGAGGGCGAGCCGGCCTGCAATTGAATACATCTCCTTTATATGAATAAAGGGACTACATATAAACCCGTCAGGCACGTGGTGTTCATCCACCCTGGTTCAGAAGCGGGCGCCCCGCTACGGCTGTCCGTTCTGGCAGCCGTCCTGCGCCTTCCTGTGGTCGGCACCAGACGGGCCAGAAAGGCACGTGGCGCCCCTACGAATCGCAGACAGGCGATCTGGAAATAATAACTGGCTTTCTGTGTAACTTACTGATTTCGTGCGACAAGCCCTTTTTTGTCGTATAATAAAGGCATACTTTGAAGGGAGGTTTTTGGTATGAATATGAAACGTGGGTTAATGATTTTATCATTAGGGGCCGCGGTGGCTCTCGGAGGTTTTGGCAGCGGTCAGGCTTTTTTCAACAGTCCTTTGGCTGCGAATAGTCATTACCGGCCGATTAATTTTGGCATGGGTTATGAAATGTACGTCGATTTGAGTTCGCTGGAAACCGTGAAGGATGACGGTCAGGGCTGGATTTTTAAGGTCAATCTCTTCCAGTCTCCTGAAGATTCGGGGAATATTGAAGGGACGTACACCCTGACTTATAAGGTGGCTCATGGCCAGGCCTGGTTGTATAATGATTCGACCCATAGCTGGCAGGAAATACCTATGCGCAAGAAGGAAATCAAGCACAATCAGATTGCCGATTTCGTCGCCGTCAATCTCTGTTATAAGCAGAAGACGGGCCAATATCTGAATGACGACTATGGCTATGCCAAGGGCATGGAGCGTTACTACAAGGGGGAGTAACGGCGGGAACGGCTCTTCGGGGACCGGCACTGCGCCGCGGTGACTGCATCGGCATCGCAGCGCCGGCCACGCACGATGAAGGCCAGAATATTTCTGCGGCCGTAGCCCGGTTGGAACGGGCCGGTTATCGCGTCAAGATGATGCCGACGGTCACTGGGAATTATGGTTTCTTTTCCGGGACCGATGCGGAACGGGCCCGCGATATCAATGCCTTGTTCCACGACGATGATGTCAAGGTCATTATCTGCCTCAATGGCGGCTACGGCTCGGCGCGTATCTTCGATAAGCTGGACTATGAATATATCGCGTCTCATCCCAAACTGGTCGTCGGCTTCAGCGATGTGACGGCCTTGCAGATTGCCCTTTGGGAAAAATGCCGCTTAGTCACAGCCAATGGACCGCTCATGGTCACCCTCGGCGGCTCCGATGCCTATACGGCAGGCCAGTTCTTCCAGGGCCTTACGACAGATGCATGGCGAGGCCCTCTGGCCCTGCCGGCCGGGCGGAAGCTGACGACCGTCGTTCCGGGACAGGCGGAAGGGCCGATTGTCGGCGGCAATCTGACGGTTCTCACGTCCCTCGTCGGCACGCCTTATGCCCTCGATGGGACGGGCTGTATCCTGGTCCTGGAGGATACTGGCGAAGATGCTTACCGCATTGACCGCATGCTGAACCAGCTCTGGCAGAGCGGCCTTTTGTCCCGCGTCGCCGCCATCGCCTATGGCGATTTCACCGACTGCCCCAACGACCCGGGCGACTTCACGACGGACCAGGTCCTGGATTATTATGCTCATCTGGCTGGAAAACCCGCCATCAAAGGACTGCCCGTCGGCCATACCAAGGATAAGGCCTTCGTGCCTTACGGCGTCAAAGTCCGCCTCGATGCCGACAGGGAGGGCGCATCGCTTACCTTTATTGATGTTTGCGGTCTACGGCCGTTGTAATATATGCATGTCGAACATAAATCATCGCCTGAGTGCGATTTGTAGGGGCGCCACGCGCCTTTCTGGCCCGTCTGGTGCCGACCACAGGAAGGTGCAGGACGGCTGCCAGAACGGACAGCCGTAGCGGGGCGCCCGCTTCTGAACTAGGGGGGATGAACACTACTTGCCAGATGGGTTTACATGTAGTCCCTTTATTCATATAAAGGAGATGTATTCAATTGCAGGCGGGCTCGCCCTCTACTGCGGTCCGTTTCAGCAGCCGTCCTGACATTTATTTCATTCATGTCCTGACGGGCTGAAAAGGCACGTGCGAGCCCCTACTAATATTCATGTAAAAAATCGTGCATAATTCTTGACAAAATATTAAAATGCATCTATAATGAATAAAAATTCAAAGAATAGTCAGGGCACAGCCCATGTGATATAGGAGTGATGAAGTGTGAAAACGAAAGTATTCATTGATGGTCATGAAGGGACGACGGGCCTTCGGATTCATGAACGGCTCAGTACCCGCCAGGATATCGAATTGGTTCCCATTGCCGACGATGTCCGCAAGGATCCCGACGCCATCCGGGCCTGCATGAAACAGGCCGACATCGCCTTCCTTTGTCTCCCTGACGGTGCCGCAGCCGAAGCCGTAACGCTGGCCGAAGGCTGTGCTGTCCGCCTCATCGATACGTCGACCGGGCGGCGGGTAGCACCGGGCTGGACCTATGGTTTCCCCGAATTATCGCCCCAGCAGGCCGCGGCCATTGCCAAGAGCGACCGCGTCGGCAATCCGGGCTGCCATGCCAGCGGCGCCATTTCCATTTTACAGCCCCTGACAGAAGCCGGCATCGTTCCGGCCGATTATCCGGTGACGGCTTTTTCCCTGACCGGGTACAGCGGCGGCGGCAAGAAGATGATTGCCCAGTACGAAGGCGACAAAGGGCAGGATTTATATGCACCGCGCCAGTACGGCCTGGTACAGCAACACAAGCATCTGCCGGAAATCGTCACTATCTGCCATTTGACGCAGGAACCGGTCTTTACGCCTATCGTCGACGACTACTACAGCGGCATGGAAGTCATGATTCCTTTCTTCAGCCACTTGCTGGCGAAAAAGGTGACGGCTCACGACGTCTGGCAGGTTTTAGCCAGCCATTACGACGGCTGCCCCTTCGTCCATGTCCTTCCTTTTGGCGAAGACAAGGGCGGCTTCATCGCAGCCAATGATATGAGCGGCTACGACGATATGGAAATCCTGGTCACCGGCAATGACCAGCGCATCATGGTTACGTCCTTGTTCGACAACCTCGGCAAAGGCGCTTCCGGTGCGGCTATCCAGAATATGAACCTCATGATGGGCATTGATCCCACGACGGGGCTGAATTTAAAGTATTAGATGAATCAGATGAAAGGTGGAGTCAGTATGAGTCAGGTTTATGATAGCCTCAGCGTACCGCAAGGATTTCAGGCTGCCGGTACGTACAGTGGATTATGCAGCAGCCGTGTAAAATTGGATGTAGCTATGATTGTAAGCCGACGCGACTGCTCCATCGTTACCGCTACGAGTCAGGGCCTGATGACTCAGTCCGGTAAGGTACTGCTCCTGCATAACGGTACGGCCCTTCCCGATGGGCCGCGGGGCCATGAGATTTCTCAGGAAGTCTGCCAGGCTGCCGGGAAATGCATGGATGAAGCGCCAGACGATATCGCCCTGGTCGCCAGCGGGGCCAAAGGCCAGTATTTCCGCCCGTCCCTGCTCATCCACAGCCTTAAGACGCTGACGGCAGGATTGGGGACCGACAGCCAGCCGCTGGAAGCGGTCCTGGATAATGCCGGCGATGTCACGGCCTATCAGGTGGCCTTGTCCAGTGGGACGCCCGGCTGTTCCCTGAGCGGTGTCGCCGCCGACGGCACGGCCGACAGCGACGGCTTATGTGTCATCATGACCGATGCCCAGGCCGGCAGTGCTGTCATCGAAGGCGCCCTGGCTCAGGCCAAGGCGGCTATCGACACGGAAAACTTTACGTTCATCGTCATGGCCAACGGCATGGCCGGCAGCAGCCCGTGCAGTCAGGAGGTACTGGCTGATGGACTGGAACAGTTATTGAAAAAATTAGGCTTCCAAAATTCCTTGAAGGCCTGCAGTTAATGGGGGAATCTATTGTAATGTTTAAACGAATCGAACTCGTCTCGGAAGATGTCAAATCCGTAACCAATGCCCAGAAGGCGCAGATCTTGATGAACGCCCTGCCGTACATCAAGAAATACAGCAACAAAATCGTCGTCGTCAAATACGGCGGCAATGCCATGATCAACGAAGACCTGAGAAAATCGGTCATGGGCGATATCGTCCTCTTGAACCTCATCGGCGTCAAGGTCGTCCTCGTCCACGGCGGCGGCCCGCACATCAAAGAGACGCTCAATAAATTGGGCATGGAATCGAAATTCATCAACGGCCTGCGCGTCACCGACGCAGAAACGATGAAAGTCGTCCAGATGGTCCTGGCCGGTCAGGTCAACAAAGACCTGGTCAACCTCATCGGGACCATCGGCGGCAAAGCCATCGGCCTCTGCGGCATCGATGACCAGATGATCAAAGTCCAGAAACAGAGCGATGAACTGGGATACGTCGGCCGCATTACCGACGTCGACGTTTCCATCATCAAAGATAACCTGGATAAAGGCTATATCCCGGTCATTTCGACCATCGGGACCGACACCAACGGCCAGGCCTATAACATCAACGCCGACACGGCAGCGGCCAAGATTGCCGGCGCCCTCAATGCAGAATGTATGCTGTCCATGACCAATATCGACGGCGTCCTCAAAGATAAGGACGATCCCGATTCATTGCTCACGGAAATCACCCTCGACCAGGCGCGGCAGCTGGAAAACGACGGCATCATCGCCGGCGGCATGATTCCCAAAGTCCAGTGCTGCACCGATGCCATCAAGGCCGGCGTCAAGCGCGTGTTCATCATCAACGGCACGGTTCCCCATGCCATCCTCATCGAAATGCTCACCGAAGAAGGCCTGGGCACCATGTTCGTAGGGCATTATTCAATCGGCAAATAAATGCGACTAGCACATGAAAATAAATTTTTTTCGTTGGTCGTAGGTCGTTCCTCGTTCATCGTATGGGAGTTAAAAATACCAAGCCATCGCGATGAACGATGAACTACGAACGAAAAACGGTCTCTTTGAGCGGCCTGCGGAGCCGTCAGGCTCCCATATTATAAGAAAGAAGGAATCCCCTAATGGCAGAAGATTATAAAAATCTTGATAAAGAATATATCGTCAATGTATACAACCGGGTCGGTGCCGTATTGGACCACGGCAAAGGCGCAATTTTGTATGATGTGGACGGCAAGAAATACATCGACCTCAGCGCCGGTATTGCTGTCAACATCTTCGGCGTCTGTGACGACGTGTGGATCAAAGCCGTTGAAGCGCAGCTCCATAAATTGAGCCATATTTCCAACGTCTTCTTTACGGAACCCCAGACCGTCCTGGCCGAAAAACTCTGCCAGAAGACGGGCATGAAGAAGGTCTTCTTCTCGAACTCCGGTGCCGAAGCCAACGAATGTGCCATCAAGACGGCCCGCAAGTATTCGCACGACAAATACGGCGACGGCCGCTATACCATCGTCACCTTGAAGAACAGCTTCCACGGCCGGACCATTGCCACCTTGACGGCGTGCGGCCAGGACTCGCTCCATGAAGACTTCGGGCCCTTCGTCGACGGCTTCGTCTATGCCGAACCCGATGATTTTGCCGATATGAAGCGGCTCTGCGAAGAAAATAACGTCTGCGCCATCATGATGGAAATGGTCCAGGGTGAAGGCGGCGTCCATCCCCTCGACAAAGAATACGTCCAGCAGGTCGCAGAATATGCGCATGCCCACGATATCCTGATCATCGTCGACGAAGTCCAGACCGGTAATGGCCGGACGGGCTATCTCTATTCCTACATGGGCTACGGCATCCAGCCCGATATCGTTTCGACGGCTAAAGCCATCGGCGGCGGCCTGCCCTTGGGGGCTACGATGTTCGCCGATTCGACACAGCATACCCTGACCAACCATACCCATGGTTCGACCTTCGGCGGCAACCCGATTTGTACGGCCGGCGGCATTTCCATCATCGACCGCCTCGACGACGCCCTCATGGAAGAAGTCCGGGAAAAAGGGAAATACATCAAAGAAGAACTGGAACAGTGCGAACACGTCGACCGCGTATCCGGCATGGGCCTCATGATCGGCGTCACCCTCAAGAATAAAGCCCTCATGGACGTCGTAGAAGGCTGCGTCGACCACGGCGTCCTCGTCCTCACAGCCAATGGCCTCCTGCGCCTCCTGCCGCCGCTCAACATCCCCTGGGATGAATTGAAAGAAGCCATCAGCATCGTCAAGAAAGTTATCGATAAATAGAATATAGTTTGCAGTGAAAAAGGGGCTGTCGCACGTGCGACAGCCCCTTTTTTTGCAGTCAGCGGCTAGCAGTTAGCAGTTCGCAAAAAAATACACGGCCCATGGCCGAACTGTAGGGGCTTCCCGTAGGAAGCCCGCTAGAGAGATTTCATCACAGCCTATTCGAGTATAATGGCAGGTTTTTACGAACAACGAGTCACCTGTCATAAAATCCGGGTATGCACAAGCTTCGCGGCGGGACGCCCTTTGGCCGTCCCCTACGGCATCGCAGTCAGGCGATGGGAATAACGCCAGTCACAGGTCACAAAAAAACACGGCCAACGGCCATGTGCGTAGGGGCCGACCTTTAACCTCTCAGACCGCCTTTGGCGGCCAGCTCCCCTATAAAGGGAGCCTTGTGCGGACCGCTGTGAGATTCGGTCACAGCCCATTCGGTTTTGATGGTATGTTTTTTGATTACGAATAACACGTCACGGCCTTTCCTTGGACTCAGATGCGGCGTTCCGCCGCGACAGACTCATGATTGTATTACGACCATGCGCCGTCCGTCATAAATTCCGGATATGCACAGGATTCAGGCGGGCCGCCCGTTGGGATGGCCCCTACGGTATCGCAGACAGGCGATGAAAAAAGAGCGTGGTCCGCAGGCCACAAAAAAATACACGGCCCATGGCCGAACTGTAGGGGCTTCCCGTGGGAAGCTCGCCAGAGAAATTTCATCACAGCCTATTCGAGTATAATGGGTATGTTTTTACGAACAACGAGTCACCTGTCATAAAATCCGGGTATGCACAAGCTTCGTGGCGGGGCGACCTTTAACCTCTCAGACCGCCTTTGGCGGCCAGCTCCCCTATAAAGGGAGCCTTGTGCGGCTCGCTGTGAGATTCGGTCACAGCCGATCCGAGTATAATGGTAAGTTTTTACGAGCCACGAACAACGAGCCACGAGCCACTATTTTTTCACAAGCCGAGGGTTACTCGAGGCGATGTCGTCATTCTGGGTCTGTTGCCGCGAAGCGGCATCTGAGTCCAAGGCGGCCTGCGAACTGCGGCCTGCGACCGGCGGGGCCGTCAGGCCCCATATTCGATGAACGACGAACGACCTACGATGAACGGCTTTTTAGGCCCCAACATACTATTTGCGAAATATTTTTCTTGCTATTCATGGGGGAATTGCGTACAATAGGGCTGTATTTATTAAAATATCAATGCAAAGGAAGAGGATAGGGAGAGAAGACATATGAAACATTTGAAGATAGCTTACAGCTTTGATGTACAGTATTATTTCGTTGACAGCGACCGGGAAATCGTGCCTATTGAGCAGACGGATTTCACCGATGTGGCCGTAGCGGTTATTTCGGACCAGGATTTTGCCTACATCGACAAAATCGATGAAACGGGATTCGGTATTCCCATCATGGTCATCATGCCGGGCGGCGAGAAGATGCCGGACCAGTATATCGACAAGGTCGATGTCGTCTTTACGGAAGAAATGGTCAATAAGAGCCGCTGTATTTCGACGGCCGAACGCCTGGCCAGCCGCTATGAACATGCTGTGCTGCCGCCGTTTTTTGCCGACCTCGTCGATTACGTCAGTGAAAAGAATACGCCTTTTGACTGCCCGGGCCATCAGGACGGCCTGTTTTTCAAGAAGCATCCGGCAGGACGCTATCTTTATGATTTCTATGGACCTCATATTTTTCAATCCGATATCTGTAATGCCGACGTGACCCTCGGTGATTTGCTCATCCACGAAGGGCCGGCTTTGGAAGCGCAGGATTTTGCAGCCGAAGTCTTCCATGCCGATAAGACCTATTTCGTCCTCAATGGCTCTTCGTCGTCCAATAAGGTCGTCACCAATGCCTTGCTGACGCCTGGCGACTTGGTCCTCTACGACCGCAACAATCACAAGTCCGTCGCTCTCGGGGCTCTCATCCAGGCCGGGGCGACGCCGGTCTATTTGGAAACAGCCCGCAATCCCTATGGCTTCATCGGCGGCATCGACGCCCACTGCTTCGATGAAACGTATCTGCGCCAGCTGGCAGCCGAACGGGATCCGGAAAAAGCCAAGGCCAAGCGGCCTTTCCGCCTGGCTGTCATCCAGCTCGGCACTTATGACGGGACGCTGTACAATGCCCGCTATGTCGTCGACCGCATCGGTCATCTCTGCGACTACATCCTCTTTGATTCGGCCTGGGTCGGCTATGAGCAGTTCATTCCCATGCTCAAGGACTGCTCGCCGCTGCTCCTCGATTTGCATGAAGACGATCCGGGTATCATGGTCGTCCAGTCGGTCCATAAGCAGCAGGCTGGTTTTTCTCAGGCTTCGCAGATCCACAAGAAGGACAACCATATCCATAACCAGTCCCGCTACTGCAACCACAAGACCTTCAACAATGCCTTTATGGCCAATGCGTCGACGAGTCCTTTTTATCCCATGTTCGCTACTATCGCTGTCAACGCCAAAATCCATGCCGGTGCGGCTGGCCGCAAGATGTGGATGGACTGCGTGAAAATGGGTATCGAAGCCCGCAAGGATATCCTGCGCCGCTGCCACTATATCCGGCCGTTCGTGGCACCGACGGTCTACGGCAAGCCCTGGCAGGATGGCAATACGGATGACATGGCCAACGACCTGGCCTATTTCACCTTTGAACCGGATGCCAAGTGGCATGCTTTTGAAGGATACGGGCCGGGACAATATCTCGTCGACCCCTGCAAATTGTTATTGACAACACCGGGTATCGACGCTGAATCGGGACAGTACGAAGATTTCGGTATCCATGCCAACATCCTGGCGACGTACCTTCGCGGTAACGGCGTCATCCCGGAAAAATGTGATTTGAATTCGATCCTCTTCCTGCTGACACCGGCTGAAAATAGGAATAAGATGCGCCTCCTCGTGTCCCAGCTGGTCCGTTTTGAACGCTTCGTCGACCACGATGTCCCCATGCAGGAAGTCCTCCTCGGCGTCTACAACTCACATCCGGACCGCTACGCCGGCTATACGATTCGCCAGCTCTGTCAGGAAATGCATGATTTCTATAAGGCGCGGAACGTCAAGGACCTGCAGAAGAAACTCTTCCGTCGGGCATACTTGCCGGAATACGCCATGAATGCCCAGGATGCGCAATACGCTTTCATCCGTGGCCAGGGTGAGCTGGTGCCCCTCGATGAAATCGAAGGCCGCATCGCCCTGGAAGGGGCCCTGCCGTACCCGCCGGGCGTCCTCTGCGTCGTCCCGGGCGAACGCTGGTCCCATACGGCAGTCCAGTATTTCAAGGCCCTGGAAGAAGGCCTCAATGAATTGCCGGGCTTCGCCTCGGAAATCCAGGGCGTCTATCTGGAAAAAGAAGACGATGGACGCATCCACGCCTATGGGTATGTGCTGAAAGAGTGAACTTTTTAGTGGCTAGTGGCTAGTTGTTAGGGATTAGCGGATGGCTTTAAATTTAAAGGTCTTTTCTGCAATCTATAAACACCGAACTGTAAACCATAAAGTTAAAATATAGCCATTAAGGCATAAGAAAACCCGCCTCCAGGTTCCAACTTTAGGCGGGTTTTCTAATATCCAATTATCAAGGGGCTGACCGTTTACCGGATAGCACCTTTCTTGCTTTTATTATATATTATTGTCTTGGGACGTCAACTAAACTACAATAATGTCTTTACGGCTTCGGCAATTTTTTTGGCGATGTACGGGTTATTCATGGTGTAGACGTGGATGCCGTCTACGCCGTTGGCCAGGAGGTCGGCAATCTGGTCGACAGCATAGGCGATGCCGATGTCTCGCATGGATTCGGGAGTGTCACCGTATTTTGCAATGGCCCGCTGGAATTTGATGGGGAGCGTGGCGCCGCACATGGTGACCATGCGTTCGATTTGAGCTTTATTGGTGACGGGCATGATGCCGGCTTCGATGGGGACGTTGATGCCGGCGATTTCACAGCGTTCGAGGAAGCGGTAGAAAAGGGCGTTGTCGAAGAATAGCTGAGAAATGAACTCGCTGGCACCGGCGTCGACTTTGGTCTTCAAGTTGCGGATGTCGGCAGCCAGGGTCTTGGCTTCGGTATGGCCTTCGGGATAGCAGGCGCCGATGACGTTGAAGTCCGGTTCCTTTTCTTTGATGAAGGCTACGAGGTCGCTGGCATGTTCAAAGACGTGAGCCCGTTCGCGGCCCGGTACTTCGTCGCCGCGCAGGGCCAGGATGTTTTCGATGCCCGCTTCTTTCAATTCTTTCAGGTTCTGCAGGGCTGCTTCTTCCGTGAGGTAGATGCAGGGCATATGGGCCGCCGTTTCGCAGCCTAACTGCTTGATGTACGTAGCGACTTCGACGGTACGGTTACCGCCCGTGCCGCCGGCGCCGCAGGTGACGCTGATGAAGTCAGGATGGAGCTGGCTCAGCTCGTCCAGGGTCGGATAGACCGTTTCGACGGGAATGTCCCGTTTCGGTGGAAAGACTTCAAAAGAAAAGACCGTTTTTTTGGCAAAAAGCTCATTCGTATGCATGTATATGAATTCCCCCTATGTTGTTGCATGTCAAGGTTTCTGCCATTAGGCATAACACCTTTCTTTTCCAGCTGTTAGCAGTTAGTTATTAGGGATTAGGGGCTACTAACTGCTAATCCCTAAAGGCTAACTACTTTAAATGAGAAAGTCGTGTATGTAAAGAAAATCTTTGCTGTGACGACTCCTGTATAAACTTTTATTAGAAGCTCGGCAGGATTGCGCCCTGGTATTTGTCTTCAATGAATTTCTTGACTTCCGGAGACTGGAGGGCTTTGACGAGTTTCTGGATTTCCGGACGATTTTCATCGCCTTCACGGATGACGAGGACATTGGCGTACGGCGAATCTTTCGGTTCCAGGAAGAGGGCGTCTTTCAGCGGATTGAGGCCGGCTTCCATAGCGAAGTTGGTGTTGATCAAAGCGATGTCCACGTCATCGATGGAACGGGGAATCTGGGCGGCTTCGAGTTCGACGAACTGGAGGTGCTTATCGTTCTTTTCGACGTCCTGTACGGTCGACGTAATGTTACCGCCGTCTTTCAGGCCGATGAGGCCGGCGCTCTGCAAAATGAGGAGGGCGCGGCCGCCGTTGGTCGGGTCATTGGGGATGGCGACTTTCGCACCGTCCGGCAGGTCTTTCAAATCCTTGATCTTATGGGAATAAATGCCCATCGGTTCGACGTGGATCTTGGCGATGGCTTTCAGTTTCGTGCCGTGTTCGCTGTTGAATTTATCGAGGTACGGCGAATGCTGGAAGAAGTTGGCGTCCAGTTCTTTGTCGTTCAGGGCCAGGTTCGGTTTGACGTAATCCGTGAATTCGACGACTTTCAAGTCGACGCCTTCTTTGGCCAGGAGCGGCTTGATTTCGTTGAGGATTTCGCCGTGCGGTACGGGCGTAGCGCCGACGGTGACCGTCGTGTTCTTGGAAGACGAGCCGCTGGAAGCGGAATCACTGCCGCAGCCGGCAGCCAGGAAAGCGACGGCCAGCAGGGCCGAAGCGGCGAGAAGCGAGAGTTTCTTGAGATTTTTCATGAAGATTCCTCCTAACAAAATATAGAATAATATAGACCATCCTGTTCCGTCATTTTATCCATAAAAAAGACCTCTTTCCGAAAGAGAAAGAGGTTGATTGCTGATTCTTTATCTCTCGGAATAATCCGCAGGAATTAGCACCGTCATCGTCGGTTGCCGGGTTTCATAGGGCCAGTCCCTCCACCACTCTGGATAAATGTCGTCTAAAGTTGTCTTGATTCTTAGTTTATCATGGATAGGCGATTTGTCAAGAGGCCAGGCAGGTCATTGACAAAACTATACTGAAAGCGTATCATTTAGGCACAATCTTAAGAGGGGGTATCATTGATGATTCAATGGAAAGTTCCGGCAGCAGCGACAAGGAAATCAAGATCGGGGCCACAGCCGGTCCGCATGCCGAAGTCGTCGAAGCCGTAGCCAAGGAAGCGGAAAAGCAGGGGATTCACAGTGAACGTACTCCCGCCTATAGAGGCGGGAGCTTCCTGCTTCAACGAGAACAGCGCCACTGACTCCAAAGAGTTGCGGCGGCTTACACTCTCTCCACAGGCGTAGATTCCCGTGCGCCCCACGGTATTTTATGGATTACGTCAGGCAGATATCCGCCTGGCTTCTTCCCGAATATTTATGGCAGCGTTCTTATCGCGATTATGGTGACTGCCACATTTCGGGCAATCCCATTCCCTTACAGATAAGTCCTTGGTTTCGTGGTTCTGATATCCGCAAACATGGCACAGTTGGCTGCTTGGATACCACTTGTCTATCTTGATAAGCTGTTTGCCTTGCCAAGCCAACTTATATTCCAGCATGTTCGTGAACAGATTCCAGCCATTGTCAGCTACGGATTTGCCAAAACTGAACTTGCCACCCTTTTTCCGCTTTGCCATCGCTTTGACGCTAATATCCTCAATGCCAATGACATCATAGCGATCTGCAAGGTAGCGAGCCTTCTTATGCAGGAAGTCCTGCCGTTGATTGGCCACTTTCTCATGGAGAATAGCTACACGCAGTCTTTGTTTTTCTCTGTTGTGACTTCCTTTCTGCTTTTGGGATAGCTTCCGCTGTGCCTTAGCCAATCTTTTCTCTGCCGTTCGCAGGAAATCGGGATACTCAGCATCCTCCTCATCGGAAGCCACATACAAGCCGTGCATCACAAAATCCAGGCCCAGGAACGTCTTCGGTATGACCGGGAGTATTTGGTTTTCATACTCCACCAGCATACTGATATAGTACTTTCCGGATGGCGTCTGGCTGATGGTTACGGTCTTTATGATACTGTTCTCTGGCAAGGGACGATGCTGGCATAATTTCACCCAGCCGACTTTCGGCAGTTTCACCTTATGGCCCTCGATTCGGACAGAGCCTTTCTGGTTGTTCGTGGAATACGAAGCACGACAATTCTTCTTGGACTTGAATCGCGGCTTGCCAAAATGCTTTCGGTTGCTCAAGATGTTATGGTACGCCTTGTTCAAGTTCATCTGAGCGTTGGCAAGAGCCAGACTATCCACTTCTTTCAGCCAAGGGAATTCTTCCTTGTACTGCGCAGGCGTGTTATTCAGCTTTTGGCCGGTTTCCTTATAATAGTCAATGCGGTCACGCAGCATCTTGTTGTAGATGAATCGGACACACCCAAAGGTCTTGGCAAACATCATTTTCTGTGCCGTTGTCGGATAGATTCTGTATCGGTATGCCTTATTCACTATCATCACCTGCCTTGACTTTCCAAATCCTTTTACTCTTACTACTGATTATACTGCAAATCAACTTGTGAAGCCATTGTTTTTCTGATGGCATCGAGCCCTCAGAAAAACTTGCAATTCATCTCACCGCCTAAAGAGGCGGGAGACTTCTTGCAGAATCAGGTTAAAGTCGTCGAATTTTCCGACTATATTACGCCAGACAAGGCTTTGGCCGATGGCGACATCGATTTGGTCAGCTACCAGCACAAGCCGTTCTTGGATAATTTCAATAAGCAGAATGGCACTGATTTAGTGCCTATCGGCAATACGATCCTCATGCGCATGGGGATTTACAGCGACAAATATAAGAGCGTCGATGCTTTGCCCGACGGCGCTGTCATCGCCATTCCCAACGACCCGACCAATGGCGGCCGCGGTTTGGCACTCCTCCAGCGGGCAGGCCTCTTGAAGCTCAAGGACGGCGTCGGTTTCAAGGCTACGTCGGCTGATGTCGTAGATAATCCGAAGCATTTCCAGTTCAAGGAAATCGAAGCCGCCCAGCTTCCGCGCAGCCTCGGTGACGTCGATGCCGCCGTCATCACCATGAACTACGTCATGAGCGCCGGCCTCAACGTCAAAGAACAGGGCATCTTCCTGGAACCGAAAGACGAACCGCTGGCCGTCATGGTCCTGGCTGTCCGGGCTCAGGACAAGGACAACCCGACGTACAAGAAGGTTGCTGGAATCTTCCATTCCGATGCTGTCAAGAAGTTCATTGCCGATAAATACAACGGCACCATCGAACCGGCTGAATAGGCGGGTCTAAGGCTTGACAATAGGCGCGTTACAAGTATATAATAAAGCAAAATCTAAATGGATTTGTCGATGAACGAAACGAGTATATCCGATTGTGGCAGTTCCAGCGAGCCGATGGCAGTGGGAGTTCGGCACGGACCGGCGGATAGAATGGATTCGGGAGATGCGGCCTGAACGGTAACCAGTAGGGTGCGACGGTGTATTTCCACCGCTATCAAAGAAACGTGTATCGCTTATGCCGTACATGTAGAGCTGGACTCACTGAGTCAATCTGGGTGGCACCGCGGAAGAAATCAAACCTTTCGTCCCTGTATAGGGACGGAAGGTTTTTTTGTGTCTTCAAATAGAAGGGGAGAGAAAGATGCTGGAAATGAAAGATGTCAGTTTCAACTACGGCAATGGCGTGCCCGTATTGGAACATGTAAATGTACAGATCGGTGAGGGCGAATTCATCGGTCTCGGCGGCCGCAACGGCTGCGGCAAGACGACGGTGACGCGCCTGCTCATGGGGCTGGAAAAGCCCGTATCCGGGGAAATCCTGTATGACGGCAAGGTCATCAACGATGACGATGCTTCTGTGCGAAGCCATTTCATGGGCTACGTTTTCCAGCGGCCGGAACGGCAGATGTTCCGGCCGACGGTCCGTGAAGAAGTAGCCTACGGGCCGCAGCAGCTGGGCATGAGCCGCGACGAGATCCGTCAGGCCGTCGACGAAGCCCTGGCTGCGACGGAACTGACGGATTTGGCTGAAGCCTATCCGCCCAACTTGAACCGCGGTGAAAAACAGCGCGTCGCCATTGCTTCGGCCATCGCCATGCATACGAAATACATCGTCCTCGATGAACCGACGAGCGGCCAGGACAGTGAAGACAAGGACCAGCTCATGGCCTTGCTGACGGACCTCAATAAAAAGGGCATGACCATCCTCATCATCAGTCATGACATGGATATTTTCGCCGAATACTGTCAGCGCGTCCTGGTCATCGGCAACCATACCAAGGCTTTCGACGGGACGCCGCAGGAACTGTTCACCCAGCGCGATGATTTATATGACCTGGGCCTGAGCCGGCCCGATGCTGTCACTTTATCCATGGCGGTCCCCGATTTTCCCTATTGTAAATCGATGAAAGAATTTACGACAGCCATGCTGGAACGGATTGGAGGTACGAAAAAATGATGAAGAATTTGGTCCCTGTTACGAAATTGATCGGCACCTTTGCCTTTTCCTTCTGGGCCTTGGTCATGCATACGACGCTGCCTCTGGTCATCTTAGTCGTCATCGAACTCATCCTCTTGGGCTTATGCGGCAGCCTGTCGCGCAACCTCAAGGCCGTCTTCAGCCTGGCCGTCTTCGCCGTCTTCCTGGCTGTCGTCCAGCTCCTGGGCGGCGGGTCCCTGGAATCGGCTTATGTCACGGGCCTGCGCATGCTGGCCATGACCATCGTCTTCATTATCTTGCTGACGACGACGCGCCTGCAGGATTTGACGGCCGCCCTGGTCAAGCAGATCAAGATCCCTTATGAATATGCCTTCATGTTCACGGCGGCCCTGCGCTTCGTGCCCGATTTCATCGCCGAAAGCAAGGCCGTCCAGGAAGCCCAGGCCTGCCGGGGTCTGTCGACGAAGGGCAATGTCTTTAAGAAAGTCATCAATTATATGAGTGTCGTCCAGCCGCTGATGCTCAAGTCCCTGGGCCGGTCGGAAACGATGGCACTCAGTCTGGAATTACGCGGTTTCGGCAGCAACGAACACAGCTTCATGAGCAATGTCCGCCCGAAAGGCCGCGACTATGTGGGCATCGTCATCATGCTGGCCCTGAGCTGTTTTGTCGTTTACTTGCGCCTGCAAGACTTGGTTTAGGAGGGAAGAAAGATGAAAACTGTTGCAGATATTGCTAAATTAGAATTTCATCATCGTCAGGGCGGCCAGTTCCGCTGGATCACCATTACGACGCTCATGCTGGCCATCGGCACGATTCTGCACCTGGTCTCACCGAGCGTCGGCGGCGTCACGCCGAACTGGACCATCGCCACGTATTGTGTCGCCATCTGCCTGACCAAGCCGAGTTACAAGCAGGCCTTGGGCATCGGCCTGGTCGCTGCCCTGGTCAACGTCCTGACGTCGAAGTCGGGCTTCCCTTATGGCAACCTCATCAGTGAACCGCTCGGTGCCCTGACCTGTACGTTCATCGTCAAGAACCTGGCATTCATCAAATTCAAAGGTCATTCGTGCCTGCCCGTCCTGACCGGCTTTGCAGCGACCTGCATGAGCGGCGGCGCTTTCGTCACGATTCTGAAGTTCGTCATGAATCTGCCGAATGTCGTCTATTTTACGGCCATGCTGCCCTTGGTCGTCGTCATCGGCGTCTTGAATGCCATCGTTACACCGCTTATGTATTTCCCGGCCCTGCGCCTTTTCGTATCCCGGGGCATCCTCGATTCCCTGGAAGAACGGGAAGTCACGTCGGACCACAGCATGTATGATTTGAAGCCGTCCCAGGAAGGCCTCATTTCCATGGAACATTTGTCGTACATCTATAACAAGCAGAAGACGCCTGTCCTGGACGATGTCACCATGACCGTGAATAAAGGCGACTTCCTGGTCATTACCGGTGAAAGCGGCAGCGGCAAGAGCTCGCTGTGCATGGCTATGACCGGCGCTATCCCGCATTATTTCGGCGGCGTTATGAAAGGCATGGTCTACGTCGACGGTCAGGCGACGACGCAGACGACGATTTCCCAGCTGGCAACCCGTGTCGGCGCCATGCTCGATGATTATGACAGCCAGCTCGTCGCCATGACGGTCGAAGAAGAAATCGCCTTCAGCCTGGAAAATCAGGGCGTCGCACCGGATAAGATCGGCCAGGCTATTTCGGAAGCCTTGGAAAAGGTCAATATGACGCCGTACCGCAACCGCCAGGTCACCAAGCTGTCCGGCGGCCAGCGTCAGCGCCTGGTCATTGCCGACGTACTGGCGACCAATCCGGATATCCTCGTCTTCGATGAACCGACGTCGGCCCTGGACCCGGAAGGGACCCATGAATTCTATGAATTGATCCACGACTTGAATGTCAAATACGGTCATACCATCGTCGTCATCGAACATACGCTGGAAGCGGCCCTGCCCTATGCCAACCGGCTGGTCCTCATCGACCACGGCCACATCCTCAGCGATGCCGACGTTGAAACGACGCTGCGCTATATGTATGACCATGATATTTATACCAGTGCCATCCCGAAAATCTTCGCCTGCCAGATGGACCTGGAAAAAGCCGGCTGCCAGTTCGATGCCCCGTGGCTGTCGACGGACGCTGCCGTAAAGGCCGTCCAGAAAGCCGTCCAGCCGTGAAACTCCTGTGCCTGGGCGACAGCCTGACCTACGGCTTCGACGTCCGGCCCGACCAGAGCTGGACGGCCCTGGTCTCGGCCAAAAGCCATATCCATATCGACAATGAAGGCCAATGCGGCGATACGACGACGGGCATGGTCTATCGCCTCCATCAGTTCGACCTCAGCCGGTATGACGCCTTCTTCATCATGGGCGGTTCCAACGACATCCTCCTCGGCGGGGAATTGGAGAAAATCTGCCAGAACATGCGGACTATCGTCACGACTTTCAAGGAGCAGGGGAAGCCCGTATACCTGGGCATCCCGCCGCTGACCAAGATGGAAAGCGCCATGTACGGCTGGCAAAATGCCAGTGACGTAGAAAAACACAACGACGGGCTCCGCCAGTATCGGCAATGGATCCTTTCCTACGGAAAAGAAACGGAATGCATCGTCATCGACTTCTACGAAGCCCTGCTCAAAGCCGAACGGCGGACAGGCCGCAATCTCTATGCCGACGGCGTCCATCCCAATGCCGAAGGCTACGCCGTCCTGGCCGGAGCTCTGTTGAAAGCGATGGGGGGTTAGTGGCTAGTGGCTCGTAAAACCATGCCTCATGGACCTGTTATGTATATCACCATTTATTCGCGGCGGGCCGCCCGCTGGGACGGCCCCTACGGTGCGGCCATAAGGCCGCAAAAACGAGCCACGAACCACTAACAACTTAAAAGGGCTTGTCGCATGTGCGACAAGCCCTTTTTACAAACTGTAGGGGCGCGCACGTGGCGCGCCCGCACGGTTTATGTGAGTATCTCCTAAGCCATCCTAGGGGGTGCTTTTTTTGGACCTTTACAGCTCGGTGGCGTAGGCGCCAGTTATTCATAACGGGCGCCCCACGTGGCGCCCCTACAGAAAAAACTTGTCGTCGTCGACGTCCATTCGTATTACCTGTAGGGGCGCGCACGTGGCGCGCCCGCACGGTTTATGTGAGTATCCCCTAAGCTATCCTAGGGGGTGCTTTTTTTTGACCCTTACAGCTCGGTGGCGTAGGTGCTGGTTATTCATAGCGGGCGCCACTGATTTATGGGAGTCCCGCAACGGACCGCCCTTTGGGACGGCCCCTACAGCGACATCACAGATGTCGTTAATGTCCGGCTGTAGGCTGGACGTTGGCTTTGGCGTCGAGGAGGACGTCTTTTTTGGCGGCGCCGTTGACTTTATATTTCAAAGTCAGGACCAGGAGGCCGGCGCAGAACATGAAGGCTGCCATGAGGTAGTAGCCCATGTCGAAGCTGCCTGTCTGAGCCTGGACCCAGGCCATCATGTTCGGACCGAACATGCCGCCCAGGTTGCCGCAGGAGTTGATGAGGGCGATGGAGCCGGCAGCGGCCGGGCCGGAAAGGAATGTCGTCGGGATGGTCCACCATACGCCCATGGAAGCGTGGATGCCGATTGCCGACAGGCAGATGAGGAACAAGGCGACGCCCATGTTATGAGCGAAAGGCGACAAGCCGAGGCCGATAGCGCCGACGGCCAGGGCACCGAAGACGTGCCATACTTTATCGCCCGTAACCGTAGCCGTATGGCCGATGACCAGCTGGACGACGAGGGCTGCCATCATAGGGATAGCGATAGCCCCGCCGATGAGCGACGTAGACCAGCCGGAGAGGTTCTTGAGGACCGTGGGCATCCAGAAGTAGAAGCCCCAGAAACCGACGACCCAGAGGAAGTAGATGAGGCAGAGTTTCAAGACTTTCGTATCCGTAAAGGCCTGGAAGACCGTGTATTTCTTGACGCTCTGCATCTTGGCCTGTTCTTCCTGGTACATGGTGGTCAAGTATTCTTTTTCAGCATCCGTCAGCCAGCTGGCCTGGTCGGGACGGTCTTTGACGGCGAAGAAGAAATAGAAAGCGAAGCAAAGAGCCGGGATGGATTCCAGGATAAACAGTTCCTGCCAGCCTAAGAGGCCGAAGAAGGAATGTTCCAGGAGGACGCCGGCAATCGGTGCGCCGATGATCGTCGAAAGGAGCAGTGATGTCAACATGAGCGACGTGGCCCGGGCCCGTTCAGCTGCCGTGAACCAGCGGGGGAACAAGAGGGAATAGATGACCGGGTAGAGACTGGCTTCCGATGCGCCTAACAGGAAGCGGCACAGGTAGAACTGACATTCCGTCGTGACGAAGGCCATGCACAGGCTGACGATACCCCAGGTAAACATGATACGGGAAATCCATTTCGATGCCGAGAACTTCGCGGCGAACAGGGAACCGGGGATTTCCAGGAGCAGATAGCCGGCGAAGAAGATGCCGGCGCCGAAACCATATACTTCCGGCGATAACCAGGACAGGGTCTGGGTCATGGTCAGTTTGGCGTAGGAAATATTGACGCGGTCGATGCAGGCTATAATCGAGACGAGAAAGACCGGTAAAATGATGCGAAGATCTCTCCGTCGTTTCAGACTGTCGAAATTGATGTTTTCCATGATGAATTCCTCCTATTGTGAGTCATATAGTCATAAGATAAACATGAAATAAAAAAACTCCCGTCCACAAGGGACGGAAGTTCATATCCGCGGTACCACCCAATATTCCTCGCCAAAAAAAGCAAGGCACTTTTCAACGTACTATCATACGCGTTTCCTGTAACGTGGATCAGACGGTGCAGTTTACTCATTTCAACTGCAATTCTCAGAGATGATTTTCCATTTTCCTTCCACCGCCGGCTTTCACCATACCCGGCTCGCTGTGCGCTTCCGTAAAAAATGTACTCTTTCTCGTCATCGAATGTCAAAATATAAAATCGATGTTTAACTTACGGCCCTTATCATAGACCTTGTGCATCGATTTGTCAATGGTTTATTCCAAATTTTTTATTTACAAGCCTCTCCTCATAGGAGAGGTGGCCCGAAAGGGCCGGAGAGGTTTAACCTCTCAGTCAGCTGTGCTGACAGCTCCAGCAAGGCTCTCCGTTTTGGCAACCGTCCTGTCTTCTTTCCGGTCAGTCCCTGACGGACCCCAAAGGGCCTATCAGGGGGCACTAACCACTAGTTACTAGCCACTAACAACTTAAAAGGGGCTGTCGCACGAAGTTTTTTGCCATCATGCGAGGCCCCTTAAACTTAAAAGTTTTTCGTTCGTAGTTCATCGTTCGTCGCAATGGATTTATATTTTTAATCCCATACGACAAACGATGAACTACCTACGATCAACGTAAAAAGAGGCTGTCTTCATGCGACAGCCTCTTTTTATCATGGTGGAGATGAGGAGAGTCGAACTCCTGTCCGTAAATGCCGCCCCATGAACTTCTCCGAGCGCAGACCTTGTTAGGATCTTAAACCGTTTTCGTACAAGGACAAACTAGACGATTCCAGCCTGTGAGTTTCCCGACACGACTGCCAGGCAGAGCCATGTGGTATCCCGCTAAGTGACGTCTGCGAGCTGCCCGCAGGATTAGCAGCAGGAGACGTTAGCCGCGATTAGGCAGCTAAAGCAAAATTGTTTTCTTTTGCGTTTAATTTAAAAGGTTCACCGATTTACGGGCAGATGAAACCCCGGCTCGCTATTCATGATACAACCATCCACGTCGAAACCTTTACATCCCCATGGACAGAATATCCCTTTACAGGGGTTCAAAATAAGTATAGCACATATTTTACCTTTTGCCAATGAAGTTTATGATATAATATGCGTAGGGGCCGCCCAAAGCTTTTCTGGCCCACCAGGTACCGACCAGCGGGAGGTGCAGGGTGGATGCCAGAAAGGACAGCTGTAGCGGGCGGCCCGCAGACCGCAGGTCGCAGGTCGCAGTTAGCCGTCGCGGCGCTTTATGGTTTACAAGCAGCCTCTCCGGTCTTTTGGGCCACATCTCCTAGCAGGAGAGGCTTAACTATACGAAAGGATGTCTTTGTTTTGTTATTATATATCATTAAATGGCTTTATGCCTGGATCCTGCCTATGGGTGGCATCGTCCTGGCTTTGATTCTCCTGTTGTGTTACATGTTCCGCAAGCACAGTCCCGGCCGCTGGGCTTTGGCTGCTATTACGGCTGTCTTTTACCTGCTCTCTATCGAACCCGTGTCGAATGGCCTCATCCATCCTTTGGAAACGGCCTATGACCAGCCCCAGGGGGCAGATGTAGACGGTGACGTCATCATCCTCCTCGGCGGTGGTTCTCGTGCCGGCGTTCCTGATTTCGATGGGACCGGTCAGGTCGGCAGTGCGGCGGCCAACCGCTTCCTCATGGCCCTGCGCCTGCAAAAGGCGAAGGATTTGCCTATCCTCTTATCAGGCGGGACCATCCTCAAGGGCGACGCCAATGAATCGGAAATCGAAAAGCGGATGCTCTTATCCCTGGGCGTGCCGGAAAATAAGATTTTCATGGATGACAAGAGCCGCAATACGGCAGAAAATGCCGCTTTTTCCAGGCAAATCTGCGAGTACCAGGGCTGGAAGAAGCCCATCCTGGTCACCAGCGCCTTCCATATGCCCCGGTCGGTCCGCTTCTTTACGCGCCAAGGCCTGGACGTGACGCCCTATCCCTGTGATTACCACACGAGTGCAGCGACGAACTGGTCGGGCTATTCCATCGTGCCCCAGTCTTTTTACTTATTCAACTCCTGTCTGGCCATCAAGGAATATGTCGGCATAGGCGCCGCTTCTTTGCGGATGCAATAAATTGGGACATAAAACGTCCATGGTATTGCAAAATCGTACCCGATGTGGCATACTTACAGTGTAAGTAGTAAGGCCCTCAAGTTCTTAGAATTATGTAAAAGAGTTATTTTCGTTTTCAAAAGGAGTGTATCGACAATGATTAAAGTTGGTATTAATGGTTTCGGTCGTATTGGTCGTTTTGTTTTCCGCGCTGCACAGACTCGTGATGACATCGAAATCGTAGGCATCAACGACCTCTGCCCGGTTGACTACATGGCATACATGCTCAAATATGATACCATGCACGGCCAGTTCGATGGCACGATCGAAGCTGACGTCGAAAACAGCCAGCTCATCGTTAACGGCAAAAAAATCCGCGTAACGGCTGAAAAAGATCCGGCAAACCTCAAATGGGACGAAGTCGGTGCTGAATACGTCGTTGAATCGACAGGCCGTTTCCTCACCATGGACCTCGCTGAAAAACACCTCGCAGCCGGTGCAAAATACGTTGTACTCTCCGCTCCTTCCAAACAGGGTGCTGACGGCCGTCAGGCAGACATGTTCGTTTGCGGCGTTAACACCGATACATACAAAGGCCAGAAGATCGTTTCCAACGCATCTTGCACGACGAACTGCCTCGCTCCGATCGCTAAAGTCCTCAACGATGCTTTCGGCATCAAAGAAGGCCTCATGACGACGGTTCACTCCACGACGGCTACGCAGAAAACCGTTGACGGCCCGTCCATGAAAGACTGGCGCGGCGGCCGTGCAGCTGCTGGCAACATCATTCCGTCCACGACGGGTGCTGCTAAAGCTGTCGGCAAAGTCATTCCGGAATTGAACGGCAAATTGACCGGCATGTCCATGCGTGTACCGACCCTTGACGTTTCCGTCGTCGACCTCACGGTCAACCTCGCTAAACCGGCTACGTACGACGAAATCTGCGCAGCTATGAAAAAAGCTTCCGAAGGCGAACTCAAAGGCATCCTCGGCTACACTGACGAAGCTGTTGTTTCCTCTGACTTCCTCGGCTGCCCGCTCACGTCCATCTTCGACGCTAAAGCTGGTATCGCTTTGACGGACACCTTCGTAAAAGTCGTTTCCTGGTACGACAATGAAATCGGCTACTCCAACAAAGTCCTCAACCTCATTGCTGTCATGAACGACTACAACAGCAAACACTAATTTGTAGCGACGCATTTCCCGACGGGTAAACAGCCTCCCGTTACAAATCAGATTGAACCCTAAAGGGGCCGTCGCATGAAGGTTCTCGTTCTCATGCACGGCTCCTTTTTCTTTCAAGGTTTTTAGTGTAAAGTTTGTAGTTTGTAGAAAGGGCTTGAATTTTTAGCCAATCACTGCAAACTGCAAACTTCAAACTCGAAAAGAGGCTGTCTTAATGGGACAGCCTCTTTTTACTTTCTCACATCACAAAGGAGTCAAATACTGTAATGACGAAAAAGAAACCTGTAATGCTGGTCATCATGGATGGTTTTGGCTGCAGCAGCATCGCTAAAGATAACGCCGTAGCCCAGGCAGACCTCAAGGTCCTGCCGAAACTTTGGAAAGAATATCCTCATTCGTATCTCGGCGCATCGGGCGAAGACGTCGGTCTGCCTGACGGCCAGATTGGCAACTCTGAAGTGGGCCATCTTAATATCGGTGCGGGACGTATTGTGTACCAGGCGCTGACCAAGATCACCAAGGATATCAAAGACGGAGCTTTCTTCAAGAAGCCGGCTCTCGTCGGTGCCATGGAAAACGTCAAGGAAAAAGACTCGGCCCTCCACCTGCTGGGCCTGGTATCGCCTGGCGGCGTCCACAGCAGTGAACAGCATCTCTATGGTCTTTTGGAAATGGCGAAGCGCTATGGCTTGAAGAAAGTCTACATCCACGCCTTCCTCGACGGCCGCGACGTACTGCCCCGCAGTGCCGGCGAATACCTCCAGGAACTGGAAGACAAGTGCGCAGAACTCGGCGTCGGTGAAATCGCCACCATCAGCGGCCGCTACTATGCCATGGACCGCGACAAGCGCTGGGAACGCGTCGAAAAAGCCTATGATGCCGTCGCCCTCGGCGAAGGACCGCAGGAACCGGATGCCCAGACCTGCCTGGAACATTCCTATGCAGCTGACGTTTCCGACGAATTCGTCATCCCGACAGTCATCCATAAACATCCCGTCCAGGATGGGGACAGTGTCGTCTTCTTCAACTTCCGCCCCGACCGGGCCCGTCAGCTGACGACCGCTTTCGTCGTCCCCGATTTCGACGGCTTCCCGCGTCCGAAGAAACTGGACACGTACTTTGCGACCATGACCCGTTACGAAGACGACCTTCCGGTACACGTCGTCTATGATAAAGAACGGATCCCTGACACACTGGGCGAAGTCCTGGCCAAGGCAGGCAAGACCCAGCTGCGCATTGCCGAAACGGAAAAATACGCTCACGTCACGTATTTCTTCAATGGCGGTGAAGAAGAACCCAATCCCGGTGAAGACCGCATCCTCGTGCCGTCGCCGAAAGTTGCGACTTACGATTTGCAGCCGGAAATGAACGCACCTATCGTTACGGAAAAAGTCATCGAACAGATCAAGGCCGATAAATATGACATGATCATGCTCAATTTCGCCAATGCCGATATGGTCGGCCATACGGGCGTCTTTGAAGCCGCTGTCAAGGCCGTTGAAACGGTCGATACCTGCGTCGGCAAGATCGTCGAAGCCTTGAAGCCCGTCCAGGGCCAGCTCCTGATCATCGCCGACCATGGCAATGCGGAACAGATGGCCGATCCCGATACGGGATGCCCTTACACGGCTCATACGACCAATCATGTACCGTGCATCCTGGTCAGTGAAGAACATAAAGGGGAACACCTGCACGACGGCATCCTGGCCGACGTCGCCCCGACTATGCTGACCCTGGCCGGTATGGCCATTCCTGCCGATATGACCGGCAAATGCCTGCTGGATCAGTGATTATACTCTGTTGTTCTATCGCATCGTGAAGGGAGAGAGTAAGATGGAACAAGATACATTGAGTATCTTTCAAAAAATAGCTCCCGATGTCATGGGGACAATCAAAGAACGTTACCTGCTGCTGCGGCATATCGCCGACGCCGAACCCGTCGGCCGCCGGACCCTGGCCGGCCTTTCGGGCCTGTCGGAACGCGTCGTCCGGTCGCACGTCGACGTCCTGCGGCGCAGCGGTATCGTCCGCTTTACGACGCTGGGCATTGCTATGGAGCCGGAAGGCAAACGGCTCATGCCGGATCTGTTGGAATGTTTCCTGCGCCTGAACAATTTGGATGACATGCAGCGCCAGATTCGCCAGAAGCTGGGCCTGAAGAATGTCTACATCGTTCCCGGTGACAGTGACAGCGATAAGACAGCGAAGGAAGAACTGGGCCGCCGTGGCGCCCTCTTGCTCAACGACCTCTTTGGCAGCGTCGATACTGTCGCCATCAGCGGCGGTTCGACCATGGCCGAAGTGGCCCGTATGCTGCCGGAATGTCTGGCCAATGTGACCATCCTGCCGGCCCGCGGCAGCATGGGGAACCACGTCGAAGTCCAGGCCAACTATATTGCCGCCAACATTGCGTCCAAGACTCACAGCTCGTACCGCATGATCCACATCCCCGAAGGCCTGAGCGACTCGGCGCTGCAGATGATGCTCAAAGCTGACCGTCAGACCCAGGAAAATGTCGCCATGACCGCCCGGGCCCAGGTCGTCATCTTCGGCATCGGCCGGGCCGACCGCATGGCCCGCAAGCGGGGCATGACGACGCTCCAGCGCGATGCCCTGCACAGCCTCGGCGCCTGTGGCGAATCGCTGGGCTGCTATTGCGGCCTGGACGGCAAAATCTTATATGGTACGAATAATGTAGGGATTTCATTACGGGAAATCAAATATCATCCGCACATCATCGCCGTAGCCGGTGGCGCCAGCAAGGCAGAAGCTATCGTCGGCGTCATGCGGGCCTGCCATACGGGCACGCTGGTCACTGATGAAGGTGCGGCTGAAAAAATCATACAACTGCTTTAATTGGAGGAGGAACCTTTCATGAAAAAAACGATCACCGATGTAAATGTCGAAAACAAACGCGTCTTTGTCCGCGCTGACTTCAACGTCCCCCTTGATGAAAACTGCCACATCACAGATGACACGCGTATCCAGAAGACGCTGCCGACCATCAAATACTTGCTCGACCACAAGGCTGCTGTCATCCTGGCCAGCCATCTCGGCCGCCCGAAGGGACAGGTCGTCGAAAAGTATTCCCTGAAACCGGTCGCTAAACGCCTGTCGGAACTCCTCGGCATCGACGTCAAATTCGCTCCGGACTGCGTCGGCGCAGAAACGAAAGCCATGGCTGACGCCCTCAAACCGGGTGAAGTCCTGCTTCTGGAAAACCTCCGTTTCCATAAAGAAGAAGAAAAGAACGGCGAAGATTTCGCCCGTCAGCTCGCTTCCCTGGCTGAAGTCGGCATCAATGACGCTTTCGGCTGCTGCCACCGCGCTCATGCTTCCGTCGCTGGCATTACGAAGTTCCTGCCCATGGCTGCCGGCTTCCTCCTGGAAAAAGAAATCCGCTTCATCGGCGGTGCTGTCGATAATCCGGCTCACCCCTTCGCAGCTATCATCGGCGGCGCTAAAGTTTCCGACAAGATCGAAGTCATTTCCAACCTTCTGCCGAAAGTCGACCTCATGATCATCGGCGGCGGCATGGCCAATACCTTCCTGGCTGCCCAGGGTTATGGCATCGGCAAATCCCTCGTCGAAGCCGACAAGATCGACCTGGCTAAACAGCTCATCAACCAGGCTAAGGAACAGGGTACGAAACTGCTCCTGCCGGTCGATGTCATGGTCGCCGCTGAATTCAAGAACGATGCTGATCACAAAGTCGTTCCCGTCGATGCGGTCCCGGCTGATTGGATGATCCTCGACGTCGGCACGAAGACACAGGAACTCTTCGCCAAAGAACTGGCTTCGATGAAACTCATCGTTTGGAATGGTCCGATGGGCGTCTTTGAAATGGAAAACTATGCTAAAGGTACGGAAGCAGTCGCCAAAGCCGTTGCTGATTCCGATGCTGTTTCTATCGTCGGCGGCGGTGACTCCGTCTCGGCTGTCAACAAGACCGGCCTGGCCGACAAAATCAGCCACATCTCCACGGGCGGCGGCGCTTCCCTAGAATACCTCGAAGGCAAACAGCTCCCGGGTGTCGTATCCCTGAGCGATAAATAAAATCATTCACCTTTAAAGGAGGAAACTCATTATGCGTAAAACCATCATTGCCGGCAACTGGAAAATGAACCATCTCGGTGCCGACGCCAAAGAAACTATCCAGGGCCTCGTCGCCAAAGTCCCGCAGGACGTAAAACCGGAAGTCATCATCGCTCCGGTCTTCCCGTACCTGCCCATGGCTGTTGAAATGACCAAAGGTACGCCGATCCACGTCGCAGCCCAGAACATGCACTGGGAAGAAAAAGGCGCTTTCACTGGCGAAGTTTCGCCGGCTATGCTCGTCGACATCGGTGTCACCCATGTCATCCTGGGCCATTCCGAACGCCGGACGTACTTCAATGAAACGGACGAAACGGTCAACAAGAAGACCAAAGCCACACTGGCTCATAACCTGACGCCGATTGTTTGCTGCGGCGAAACGCTGGAACAGCGCGAACAGGGCATCATGCAGTCCTGGATCGAAGGCCAGATCGAAAAAGCCTTGGAAGGCCTGACGGCAGCAGACGTCAAGAAAGTCATCATCGCTTATGAACCGATCTGGGCTATCGGCACGGGCAAGACGGCAAGCGCTGCCCAGGCAGAAGAAGTCTGCGCTATCATCCGCAAGAAACTGGCTGCCCTCTATGACGCAGCTACGGCAGAAGACGTTTCCATCCTCTACGGCGGCAGCGTCAAAGGCGGTAACGTCGCTGAACTCACAGGCTCTGCCGACATCGACGGCGGCCTCGTAGGCGGTGCCAGCCTCAAAGCCGACGACTTCCTGGCTATCATCAACAATGCTGTTGTAAAATAGTTAGTGGCTAGTGGCTAGTGGCTAGTGGCTAGTGGCTAGTGGCTAGTGGCTAGTGGCTAGTGGCTCGTAGGGGTCGTAGGGGTCGCCACGTGGGCGACCCGTTATGGATTTGGATGATTTTTCTAGCAGACTGGCCGGGAAATCGTACATATCCCGGAGCGGGCGCCCCTACAGAAAAGGACCTGTCGCTTTTGCGGCAGGTCCTTTTGCTATATCTCCCCACATTTGTTACAATAAAGGCAATGAGATGGAGGAGGAATTCGATGAAATATATTTTATATGTTCTTTCTTTTTTCTGCCTGCTCATCGGCGGCGGTGCCTGGTTCTTTTATAACCATCCTGTCGGTGTCATCGGCGTTATCCTGTCGCTGTATATCCTGTATCGCCTGGAACGGCAGCCGCACAAACTTTTTTTGAAGTGGCCCGGTGGAAAAGAGAAGGGAGCCAGCCGTGACCAGGCGGCCTTTGAAAAGGCTGTCAGCGATTTCAACCGCATGGAAGCGGAACGATTGGGGCTGACCGACCCGGACCTGCGCCGGACCGTTGCCAATATGCAGCACATTGCCCGTAACTTCCTCTACTATTTACAGCAGTATCCCGAACGGATCGGACTGGCAGAACACTTCATCGATTACTATCAGGACCGGGCCGTCTACATGGTCCATAAATATAAGAAATTGGCCGTAACAGGCGTCAAGACGGACAAAGTGGTCAACACGCAGAACAAGCTCAAGACCCTGCTCAGCCAACTCGACCAGGCCTATGAAGAACAGTTCACGCAGGTCATGGAAGCGGAATTAGTGACCATCGACGGAGAAACGACGGTCATGGCCCAGAACCTGTCTGCCCAAGGCCTGTACGACCCGGAGGTTGCCGCGCGGAGAAAGAAGCCGTCGTCCCTGAAAGGCTCCCTGGCTCAGTGGAAGCAGAAAACCGCCGACCGCTTCGATGCCTATACGGACGGGACCTTCTCGTCGATTACACCGGAACTGCGCCATAAAATCAACGAAGAGCGCCTGATTACAGCCGTCCTGGCCTTCTTCCTGGGCTCCTTCGGCATCCATTACTTCTATTTGAAGCGCCCTGTCCGCGGGGCCATCTACGCCCTCTTCTGCTGGACCCTCATCCCAGGCTTCCTGGGCCTGCGCGAAGGCATCCGCTACTTCAACATGACGACCGATGAATTTTACTATGCCGATTATTTGCATAAATACGGCGCTTAACTCCATAAATAAAGTGAAACACGAGTATAATACTCATGAGTATTATACTCGTGTTTCACTTTATTTGTAATGCGCTTTCTTAGATTTCTACGTTGAAGTGTTTGAGAATCATTTTTTCGGCGTCTGCGTTCCACAGTCCTTTGTGTCTTTGCAGCATTTGTCCAGCTCCTTAATATATGTAGTGAACGTACTCCCACCTATAGAGGCGGGAGCTTCCTGCTTCAACGAGAACAGCGCTACTGACTCCAAAGAGTTGCGGCGGCTTACACTCTCTCCACAGGCGTAGATTCCCGTGCGACCCACGGTATTTTATGGATTACGTCAGGCAGATATCCGCCTGGCTTCTTCTCGGATATTTATGGCAGCGTTCTTATCGCGATTATGGTGACTGCCACATTTAGGGCAATCCCATTCCCTTACAGATAAGTCCTTGGTTTCGTGGTTCTGATATCCGCAAACATGGCACAGTTGGCTGCTTGGATACCACTTGTCTATCTTGATAAGCTTTTTGCCTTGCCAAGCCAATTTATATTCCAACATGTTCGTGAACATATTCCAGCCATTGTCAGCTACGGATTTGCCAAAGCTGAACTTGCCACCCTTTTTCCGCTTTGCCATCGCTTTGACACTAATATCCTCAATGCCAATGACATCATAGCGGTCTGCGAGATAGCGAGCCTTCTTATGCAGGAAATCCCGCCGTTGATTGGCTACTTTCTCATGGAGAATAGCTACGCGCAGCCTTTGTTTTTCTCTGTTGTGACTTCCTTTTTGCTTGTTGGATAGCTTTCGCTGTGCCTTAGCCAATCTTTTCTCTGCCGTTCGCAGGAAACTGGGATACTTAGCATCCGCCTCATCGGAAGCCACATACAAGCCGTGCATCGCAAAATCCAGCCCCAGGAAGGTCTTCGGTATGACCGGGAGTATTTGGTTTTCATACTCCACTAGCATACTGATATAGTACTTTCCTGATGGCGTCTGGCTGATGGTTACGGTCTTTATGATACTGTTCTCCGGCAAGGGACGATGCTGGCATAGTTTCACCCAGCCGACTTTCGGCAGTTTCACCTTATGGCCCTCGATTCGGACAGAGCCCTTCTGGTTGTTCGTGGAATACGAAGCACGACAATTCTTCTTGGACTTGAAGCGCGGCTTGCCGAAATGCTTGCTGTCATTCCAAAAGTGACTGTAGGCCTTATTGAGGTTCATTTGGGCATTGGCAAGGGCTAAACTATCTACTTCCTTTAACCAGGGGAATTCTTCCTTGTACTGCGCAGGCGTGTTATTCAGCTTTTGGCCGGTTTCCTTATAATAGTCAATGCGGTCACTCAGCATCTTGTTGTAGATGAATCGGACACACCCAAAGGTCTTGGCAAACATCATTTTCTGTGCCGTTGTCGGATAGATTCTGTATCGGTATGCCTTATTCACTATCATCACCTGCCTTGACTTTCCCAATCCTTTCACTCTTACCACTGATTATACTGCAACTCAACTTGTGAAGCCATTGTTTTTCTGATGGCATCGAGCCCTCAGAAAAACCTGCAATTCATCTCACCGCCTAAAGAGGCGAGAGACTTCTTGCAGAATTAGGTTAAAAGACAGGCAATTTGAGGTTGTCTTTTTACAGGCTTCATTCCTACTAGCGGTAACGCAGTTTGTGGTATAATGAAGGTAAAAAATCACGAAGAGGAGGTGTTGATATGGGGGCGAAAGCCGTGATTATCGATCACGAACCACTGATGGCGGCGCAGTTAAAAAAAATGTTACAGCAGGGGAAACCAGCTATCGAGGTGAAAGCGATATGCTATGAAGGGGAGCAGGCCATGGCCTGTCTGGCAGCTCATCAACCGGATATCGTCTTTTTGACCCTGGAAATGCCACGGGTCAGCGGCATGACTATTGCCAAGCAGATTGAAGCGGAAAAAGAGCCTCATCCGGCCATTGTCTTTGTCACGGGCCAGCGCGATTTCATTTCTCAGACGCTGCGGCTCAATGTCCTCGATTATCTGGTCAAGCCGGTTACAGAAGGTGAAGTCCGGCGGGTTGTCGAAAAGTTCTGTGCCGTCTATACAAAAAAAGAAGCCCCTTCACAGGAAGGCGCTTCTCTGACGGCCGCCGACGGCGGCGAACGGCCTAGTTATGCCCGGCGCTTTTCCGTCGATGAAGGTGATAAGATAAAACTCATCGCAACGGAAGATATCCGCCTGGTCTATGCGGAAAAGCGCAAGGTCTATTTGGTTACTCTCTCAGGCCGGACTTATCCCAGCCATCTCAGTCTGGTCCAGTTTGAAAAGCGCCTGCCTGAAGACATCTTTTTCCGCTGTCACCGCAATTACATCGTCAATATCGATGAAGTCCAGCAAATTGAACCGTGGTTCAATCATCAATACGTCCTCATCCTGAAAGGGATGGAAGACCAGCCCGTGCCTATCGGCCGATCGTATGTCAAGAAGCTCCGGCAGTACGTCGACTTATAGGTTCAAGGCAGACTAAAGTAGGCTTTAAGGCTCTCCGGCAAATGACAGCATTTTGATAATGCATAGATTGCAGGATGAGGGTGAAAAAATGCCTGGTTGTTATAGAATAATGGCAAGCCATATGATATAATTCAAAGTAAAGCCTTGTAAAGAATATGAAAGAATCGTGTGAATTTTGATAAAGGCTTATTCTTATCTTTTCGTTAAGGAGATCGATGATTATGGCATTCCACTTAAAGCCCAAGGAAGAAAAATTCTTTTCCCTATTGGACCAGCATGCGACGTTGAGCTATGAAGCGGCTGAATTACTGAGCCAGGCTATTAACGGCGAAGTCGCAAAAGAAACGGCGCTGGAAAAAATCGACGCCCTGGCCGACCAGGCCGATGCATTGGTCATGGAAACGATGAAGCGCCTGCAAAAGACATTCATTACGCCTATGGACCGGGAAGATATCCAGCAGCTGATCGACCAGCTCGATGCGGCAATCGATAACATCAGTGAAATCATGGATAAAATGTGCATGTACCAAGTCGGTGAAGCGACGGATGGGGCTAAAAAGATGGCGACCATTACGGCTAAGGCCATGAAGGAAATACGCAAGTCCATTGGCTACATGAAGGATCTCAAGAAGAATTACCTCAAAGTCGAAGCGCGGAGCAAGAAAGTGTTGAAATTGGAACAGGACTGCGACGACTTATATCATGAAGAAATGGCGAACTTGTTCAAGAACTGCAAGGACCCCATCGAAATCATCAAGTGGAAGGAAATTCTTCAGTCTGTCGAAGACGTTACTGATGATTGTGAAGATTTAGTCGTTACGTTCAGAAGGGTTGTATTGAAGTATGCCTGAGCATTGGTTAATATGGGCCATCGTACTGCTGGCCGTTCTCTTTGATTATATTAATGGCTTCCACGATACGGCGAATGCCATCGCGACCAGTGTTTCGACGCGGGCCATTTCACCGCGTCACGCTATCATGATGGCGGCGTGCCTGAATTTTGCCGGTGCTATGATCAGTACCGGCGTCGCTAAGACCATTGGCGGCGATTTAGTCCTCAATCCGGCTGAAATCAGCTTAGAAGTCATCGTAGCTGCTCTTATCGGCTCGATTATCTGGAATGTCATCACTTGGTACTATCGCATACCGAGCAGTTCATCCCATTCGTTGATTGGTGGCGTCATCGGTGCCGTTTGCATCAGCGTCGGGCCGGCAGCTCTCGATATGGGCGGTATCGGCAAGATTATCCTGTCTTTGATCTTGTCGCCTGTCGTCGCCTTGATTACGGGCTATTTCGTCATGATCGGCATCCTCTGGGTCGTCCGTAAATATTCCCCGCTAGCCCTGAACCGGCAGTTCCGCAAGATGCAGCTCTTGTCGGCCAGTTTGATGGCTTTTTCCCACGGCTCCAATGATGCCCAGAAAGCCATGGGGATCATTGCCCTGGCTCTCTTATCTGGCGGTTATATTGAAACCATGGAAATCCCGATTTGGGTCAAGATGGCCTGCGCCACGTCGATGGCCCTGGGGACGTCGGCCGGCGGCTGGCGCATCATCTCCACGATGGGGACGAAAATCTTCAAGATGGAATCGATCAACGGTTTTGCAGCGGATTTGAACTCGTCTATCGTCATCTTTACGGCGACTTTCCTCCACCTGCCCGTCAGTACGACCCACGTCGTATCGGGCTCCATCATGGGTATCGGTTCAGCCGAACGCGTCCGCGCCGTCCATTGGGGTGTCGCCCGCAGTATGCTCGTCGCCTGGGTCGTTACCATCCCCATCAGTGCCCTTATGTCGGCAATCATTTTCAAAATTATCGATTTTCTTTAAGACTATGTTTGAGGTTTAGTGTGTGAAACTAACCACTAGCCACTAACCACTAAAAAAGCGCTGTCTTCATGGGACAGCGCCTTTTTCTTTTGAGGATGTCTACCCCGAAGTATATTATAGATATACTTTGGGGCACTGGAGTTACAGAATTAAAACTATACTTTTTTTGTCTTTTATTGTATAATACTAAATATAGACAACAAGGGGGTAGAAATATGAGATTGAATCAGGCTACGGACTATGCCTTCCGCATGGTCCTCTATTTGGCGTCTCTCCCGGAAGGCACGAAGATTACCGGCGCGGCGCTGGCTGAAAAACAGAATATACCGGAACGCTTTTTATTGAAAATCATGCGCAGTCTCACCAAGGCTGGCATCATGAAGTCTTACCGCGGTGTCGAAGGCGGCTTCGCCCTGCAGCGGGCTCCCAAGGATATCACCCTCTTTGACATCATCGATGCCGTCGAAGGGCAGACGGAACTGCAGCGCTGTCTCCATGATATCGGCTCGTGCAGCCGCGGCTGCAGCGGCATGTGCTCTATTTATGCCGCTTTTGCCGACATCCAGCGCGACCTGGCGGCCCGCCTGAAGTCCATCAACTTCGAGACACTGGCCAAACAGGAAGCCAATCTGCGCATGGTCCATGAAGCAGAAGCGCAGCTGACGGCCAAAAAAGAAGCGGCAGAAAAGTGAGCTTGTAGTACGGAGTTTGTAGAAGAGGGCTTTAAATTTAAAACCCTCCGCTAACCACGAGCCATTAGCTGCTAGCCACTAAAAAGGGCTTGTCACCGACGACAAGCCCTTTTTTTTATGCCCAAAATATTGTAAAATAAGGATACCCATTTTATTTTTATTCTCGTTGTGTGGAGTGAAGCCCTATGTACCTACCCCTTCAAGGTTTCATCAGCAGCTTCCGGCTGCTCGATATATTGGATATCCTGCTCGTCGCTTTTGTCCTCTATAAATTATTCATCCTCATCCGCAATACCCGGGCCGTGGCCCTGATCAAGGGCCTGCTGGTCCTGGGCGTGGTCACTGTCGTCAGCAAGGTCCTCGACCTGCACGTCATCAACTGGATGCTGCAGCAGGGGATGACGGTCATCCTCGTCGCCCTGCCTGTCGTCTTCCAGCCGGAATTGCGGCGGGCCCTGGAACAAATCGGCCGGGGCCGTTTCTTTCGTTCCGGCCAGGTCATCAGCATGGAAGAACTGGAACGGCTCATCGATGAAATCGTGGCTATCAGTGAATCCCTGTCAAAGACCCATACAGGAGCGCTCATCGTCTTTGAACGCGAAGTAGGCCTTAACGACTACATCGACACAGGCATCGCCATCGACGGCCTGGTGTCGCGGGAACTGTTGGGGAATATCTTCATTCCCAATACGCCCCTTCACGATGGCGCCGTCATCATCCGGGAAAACCGGATCATGGCTGCCGGCTGTCTGCTGCCGTTGACGTCGGACCGGTCGCTGTCGACGGAATTAGGGACGCGTCATCGGGCGGCTATCGGCATCAGTGAACTGGCCGATGCCGTCGTCGTCGTCGTCAGCGAAGAAACGGGCTCCATTTCTTATACCTATGGCGGTCATATTTATCGTCACCTCGACGGCAATGCCCTGCGCAATGTCCTGAAGACGTTCTTGAACAGGACGCCTCAGGGCCTGGCCAATATTTTTAAATGGAGGCCTTAGCTTATGAACAAGATTGATAAAAAATGGCAGCTCAAAATAATCTGCCTTCTCCTGGCTATCGTCTTGTGGTTCGTCATCATCAACGAACAGAATCCCCTCAGTGAAGGCAGTTATACCGTACCGATCACTGTAGAGAACCTCGACTCCCAGTATATTACGTCCAACGTGCCCAAGACGGTCTATGTCCGCCTGTCGGGACCGCGCAATACGATCATCAACGTCGGGCCGTCGGATATCAAGGCCTATATTGACTTGTCCAGTGTCCAGGAAGGGGAAGTAGAGGTCCCGGTCCACATCGAGATCCCCAGCGGGACGGAGCTGAAGAAGCAGAGCATGACGTCGACGAAAATCACAGTCGATGTCTATACGGTCAAAGAATTTAAATTGACGCCCCATGTCGTCGGCAAACTGGATGACAAGGATTTTATCAGCGATTTGAAAATCGTACCGGAGAAAGTCGTCGTCAGCGGGGCGCGCCGCCTCATCCAGCACGTCAGCCAGGCAGTCGTAGACATTCCGGTCAATCAGCGCAATGGCGACTTTGCTATTATGGCGCCGATTCATTTGTACCAGGCTGATGGCACGCCTGTCGAAGGACTGGAAATGACGCCCTGGCAGAGCAATGTCAAAGTGGCCATTGCCCATGATGCCGTGGCCAAGACGGTGCCTCTCAACCTGAACGCTACGGGCCAGACGGCCTGGAAGACCGTCACGGTCCAGCCGATGTCGGTCCAGGTCCGCGGTGAAGCCGATACGCTGAAGAATATCAGCTCCATCGATTTGCCAGATATCGATGTGGAAAACATGACGGAAGAAAAGACCTGGAAAGTGCTGATTCCGCCCATTGATGGCGTCGTCATAGACCCTGATGAAGTCGACGCCACACTGCATATTAAGAAAGATGAGTAGAAAGGGAGAAGATTGTGCTTAGAGTATTGAATATCCGCACGGCTGTGCCCATGAAGAAGCCTTTGGAAGCGTTAGTCGCCAAGAAGCTCCGCTGCAGCCGCAGCGATATTTCCCGCCTTATCATTGTCCGCCGGTCCATCGACGCCCGGCGGAAGCCGCGGATTTATTTCGTTTTTACGGTCGATGTGGAATTCGTCGACGAAAGCCGCGTTTGGAAGCGCTGTCGTGACAATAAGGATGTCCGCCAGCTGGCTGAGTCGCCGGCGCCGGATATCCGTCCCGGTACGCAGCCGCTGGCCCACCGGCCCATCGTCATCGGGACCGGCCCGTCCGGCCTGGCGGCAGCCCTGGCCCTGGCTGAACACGGCTATGCGCCTATCGTCTTTGAACGGGGGTGTGACGTCGATACCCGCACGAAAGACGTTGAAGATTTTTGGCGCGGCGGCCCCTTCAAGGCATCGTCGAACGTCCAGTTCGGCGAAGGCGGAGCGGGGACCTTTTCCGATGGGAAATTGACGACCCGCGTCAATCATCCGCTGCTGCGGCGCATTTTGCAGACTTTCGTCGATGCCGGAGCGCCGGAAGACATCCTGTATGCCTATAATCCCCACGTCGGGACCGATGTCCTGCGCCGCGTCGTCAAGAATATGCGCCACACCATCGAGGCGCAGGGCGGCGAAGTCCATTTTTCCAGCTGTGTCACGGCAATCCATCGCGACGATCGCGGACGCATCACGTCGGTGACCGTCAACAGCTGCGATGAGTACCCGGCAGAGCTGGTCGTCATGGGCGTCGGCCACAGTGCCCGCGATACGTATTACATGCTCCATGACCAGGGCATTACCCTGGAAAAGAAGCCTTTTGCCGTCGGTGTGCGTATCGAACATTCCCAGGATGTCATTGACCGGGCCCAATATGGCTGCCCGGCAGCCGACCTCGGCCTGGAACCGGCCGATTACGCCCTGGTCTATCACAGCCCGGAAGGGCGGTCGTGCTATTCTTTCTGCATGTGTCCCGGCGGTGTCGTCGTCGGCGCGGCTTCGGAAGAAGGGCGGGTCGTCACCAATGGCATGAGCCTGTATCGACGTGACAGCGGCATCGCCAACAGTGCTGTCGTCGTCAACGTCACAGCCGACGACATGGGCGGCGACAGCCCCCTGGCGGGGATCGAATTCCAGCGCCGCTATGAAGCCCTGGCCTATCAGGCCGGCGGCAGCAATTATCACGCGCCGGCTCAGACCGTCGGGGCTTTCCTCAGCCGTCCTGGAGCACCGCAGGAAGGGCCCATCCATTCCTATCGTCCCGGCGTGACCTGGACGGATCTGCATGAGGTCCTGCCAGGTTTCGTTACGACGACACTGGAACAGGCCCTGCCTTATTTTGGGCGGCGGATCCACGGTTTTGACGATGACGATGTCGTCATGACCGGCGTCGAAACCCGGACCAGCGCCCCGGTACGCATTGTCCGCGGCGAAGACCGCATGGCCCTGGGGGCGGCAGGCCTTTATCCCATCGGGGAAGGGGCTGGCTATGCCGGCGGCATTATGAGCGCTTTTTTGGATGGCCTGGAAACGGCGATTGAAATCATCCGTAAATATCAACCTTTGGAGGTAAAGTAAATGGCTAGATTGTTTGGAACTGATGGAGTACGAGGTATTGCCAATGATTCGTTGACACCGGAATTGGCATATCATTTGGGCAGAGCAGCTGCCTATATTTTTGGGCAGAACAAAGAACACCCGACCTTTCTCATCGGCCGGGATACCCGCCGTTCCGGCACTATGCTGGCAGACATCCTGGCCGCCGGTATCGCTTCGGCTGGTGGTGACTGCTACATGGTAGGCGTCATTCCGACTCCGGCCATTGCCTACCTGACGCGGACTCATCATATGGATGCCGGCGTCATGATTTCGGCGTCGCATAATCCCTTTGAATACAACGGCATCAAGTTCTTCGACGGCTTTGGCTATAAGCTGCCTGACGAAACGGAAGACAAAATCGAAGAATGTATGCTCAAAGATGAACGGGCTGCCCTTCAGAGCCGTCCGACCGGGGCCGCTATCGGCACGATTTCGACGTGGACCGATTTACAGCAGGAATATGCCGATTTCATCTGCAAATCGACGGATGTCGACTTGTCGGGCCTGAAAGTCGTCCATGACGGGGCCAATGGTTCCGCTTCGGTCTTGGGGCCGGAAATCCTCAAACGCCTGGGCGCCGAAGTCATTGCCATCCATCATGAACCGAACGGCATAAATATCAATGACAACTGCGGCTCTACCCATTTGGAAAGCTTAAAGGAAACGGTTCTCAAGTATGGGGCCGACGTAGGGATTGCTAACGACGGCGATGCCGACCGCTGCCTGGCTGTCGATGAAAAGGGTCAGGAAATGGATGGCGACCAGATTATGCTCCTCTGCGCCATGAAATTGAAGGCCGAAGGCCGGCTCAAACAGAATACCGTCGTCGGTACGGTCATGAGCAATATCGGTTTCCACAAAGCCCTGAAGGAAATGGGCTGCCAGACGGAAATTACGGCTGTCGGCGACCGCTATGTCCTGGAAAAGATGCGCAAAGATGGCTATTCCCTCGGCGGCGAACAGTCGGGCCATATCATCTTCCTCGACTACAATACGACTGGTGACGGCCTGCTCACGGCGGTCCAGCTGCTGAGCATCATGAAACAGCAGCAGAAGCCCTTGTCGGAACTGGCCAGGCTGATGACGCGCTATCCGCAGATTTTGAAAAATGTTCGCGTTCAGACGAAATCGGGATGGGAAGACAATAACCTCATCATGGCCGCCATCTCGGCTGGCGAAGAAGAGTTGGGTGATGAAGGCCGCATCCTCGTCCGCCCGTCGGGCACAGAACCCTTGATCCGTGTCATGGCAGAAGGACCGGACCTGGAACAGCTCGAACGCATCGTCGATGACATCGCCGTCGTCGTCGAACACGAAATGGGCCCGTCTAAGTAGGTATTGACAAAACCTTGCAAATATATTAAAGTGTGGGAATGGAGTTCCTGGAACTCTTTCCTGCACTTTTTTTATGCAGGCGTCTGGAAATCCTTGACGATATAATGGATAGCGCTAGTGCCTGATGGATTCAGGCAGACGAGGTAGAGAAGTATCGAAATAGTCAGCGGATGTCTCTCGGCAGCTTCAGCCGTTATATGGCGGAAAAACACGATGGTAACGTCGTCGACAAGTTCGTCATAAGAAGGAACATTTTCATATCAGGAGGATATAACTATGTGTGGTATTGTAGGTTACATCGGAGACAGAGAAGCAGCGGATTTTTTGATGGATGGACTGGCCAAGCTGGAATATCGTGGTTATGACTCGGCCGGTATCGCCGTCTACAACGACGGCGCCATCGCTGTACGCAAAAAAGCAGGCCGTCTGGTCAATCTGGCTGAAGAAGTCAAGGCTCACCCCGTCGTAGGGACACTGGGCATCGGTCATACCCGCTGGGCGACACACGGTGGCCCGTCGGACGTCAATGCCCATCCCCATACGGATGAAAAGGGGAACTTCGCCATCGTCCACAACGGTATCATCGAAAACTACATGGAATTGAAGGAAGAACTCCTCAAAAAAGGGTATCACTTCAAGTCGGAAACGGATACGGAAGTCGTCGCGCACCTCTGCGCCGACATGTACGACGGAGATTTCACCAGCACCGTCCGCAAGGTTCTGGCCTGTCTGCGCGGTTCCTATTCGTTGGTCTTCATGTGCAAGTTTGAACCGGATAAGATCATTTGCAGCAAGAAAGACAACCCCCTCATCATCGGCCTCGGCCAGGGGGAAAATTACATCGCTTCGGATATTCCGGCCATCCTCAGCTACACCCGCAAGACGTACATCATGAACGATGGGGAAATCGCCATCGTCATGAAGGATAATGTCTGGGTCACGGACCTCGAAGGCAAGCCCATTTCCAAGAAGGTCTTTGAAGTCAACTGGGATGCTGAAGCAGCTGAAAAGGGCGGCTTTGAACACTTCATGCTCAAGGAAATCTACGAACAGCCGAAGGCTATCAAAGATACCATGAGCTGCCGCATCACCAAAGATGGCAAGCACGTCCATTTTGAAGAATTGAACTGGACGCCGGAAGACGTCAAATCGATCGGCAAGATTTTGATTACTGCCTGCGGTACGGCCTACCATGCCGGCCTTTTGGCCAAGTATTTCATTGAAAAACTGGCCCGCATCCCCGTCGAAGTCGACATCGCTTCGGAATACCGTTACCGCGATCCCTTGACGGACAGCAAAACCCTGTGCATCGTCATCAGTCAGTCCGGGGAAACCATCGACACCCTGGCAGCCCTGAAAGAAGCCAAACGCCGTGGCGCCCGTTCCCTGGCCGTCACCAACGTTGTCGGTTCGTCTATTTCCCGTGAAGCCGACCAGGTCGCTTATACCTGGGCTGGCCCGGAAATCGCCGTCGCTTCGACCAAGGCCTATACGACGCAGCTGGTCACGCTCCTGCTCCTGTCCCTGTACATGGGCCGCTTGAACGGGAACCTGCCCGTAGATCGGGAAGAAAAAATCCTGGCTGATTTGACCAAACTGCCGGATCAGTGCCAGGCCATCTTCGACCAGGTCGATTTCATCAAAGGTCTTTGCAGTGCTTTCAAAGATAAAGAAGACGTCTTCTTCATCGGCCGTTCCATGGACTACGGCCTGGCTATGGAAGGTGCCCTGAAATTGAAGGAAATCTCCTATATCCATGCTGAATCCTATGCCGGCGGCGAACTGAAACACGGCACGTTGTCCCTCATCGAAGCCGGTGTCCCCGTCATCGCCCTGGCTACCCAGCTGGAAGTCGAAGAAAAGATGATCAGCAACATCAAGGAAGTCAAAGCCCGCGATGCCTATGTCGTCGGCGTCGTCCAGGATGGCGATACGGAAGTCGGCAAGACCGTCGATGATTTGATCAAAGTACCGGCATCGGACGATTTCGTCGTTCCTATCCTGGCCATCATCCCCTTGCAGCTCCTGGCCTATTACATCGCTGTCAGCCGTGGCAACGACGTAGATAAACCGCGTAACCTGGCTAAGAGCGTTACTGTAGAATAAAAGCCGTTGTTCGTTTGCAGTTCATCGTTCATCGGAGGGCTGCTAGCCACTAGCTGATAACTGCTAACCCCTTTTTTTTGTCCTGGTTATTCTCCGTTCGGCAGAATAATATCTCCTTTCGTCATGGAAAAGAGGCGGCCGTCTTCGTTTTTCCGTATACTATACTTAACGAAATGACAGTGATGATTGTAGATATATGTGAGGTGTTGTCTTATGTCACGATTTATAAATAACCTGAAACGCCGCGTTGCTAAAGAACAGAAGAAAATCGTCCTGCCGGAATCGGAAAGCCGCCGCGTCCTGCAGGCTGCCGAACGGGTCCAGGCCGAAGGCTTTGCCCGGCCCATCCTCATCGGCCGTCCCCAGAGTATCGTCGAAGTCGCTTCGGAATACCAGATCGATATGGACGGGATTGAAATCATCGACCCTGAAACGTACCCCATGATGGATAAGTTCTGCCAATATTATGCCAAACGGCGGGCTAAGAAGGGCATGAGCCTGGAAGAAGCCCGGAAAGTCCTGTCAGAAAATTACATCTTCTTTGCAGCCTGTCTGGTTGCCTTCGATATTGCCGACGGCATGGTCGCCGGTGCGGTGGCCACGTCGTCGGAAGTCATCCGGGCGGCTCTGCAGGTCATCGGTCCTCATCCCGGCCTGTCGACGGTCAGCAGTTCTTTCATCATGATTACCGATAAGCCCCAGTTCGGCGATGACGGTATCTTCGTCGTCGGCGACTGCAGTGTCGTCATCGAGCCGACGCCGCAGCAGCTGGCCGATATTGCTGTCAGCTGTGTCGAACGGGCCCGCCGGACGGCGCAGATGCTCGATCCGAAAGTAGCATTCCTATCGTATTCGACCATGGGCAGCGGTGCCGGCGAAGAAGTCGACCGCGTCCGCGAGGCCGTCCGCCTGCTGCGGGACCGCAATGTCGATTTTGAATTCGACGGCGAAATGCAGGCCGATGCCGCGCTGGTACCGCGCATTGCCCGCCAGAAAGCACCGGGTTCGGCCGTAGCCGGTCAGGCCAATGTCCTCATTTTCCCGAACCTCGTTTCCGGCAACATCTGCTATAAAGTATTGGAACACCTGGCCGGGGCTACGGCCTTGGGACCGCTCCTCCAGGGCCTAGCCAAGCCGGTCATGGATTTGTCCCGCGGCTGTACGCCTGAAGATATTACCGACGTCATCGCCATTTGCTGCAGCGATGCCATCTACATGCAGGCTGAAAAGAAACGCGATATCGCCTTTACCAGCCGTTTTGAAAAGCTCGACCGCCGCGTAGCCGTCGAGAACCGCAATATTTCCATCCAGTTCGACCCGGAAAAATGCAAGAACTGTACTCTCTGCCGCCGGCGCTGTGCCGATGTCATGTCCATGACCGGTTATTATTCCCTGGAAAGTACCGGCGACGTGCCTATCTGCGTCCACTGCGGCCAGTGTTCCCTGACCTGCATGTTTGGGGCGACGACGACCGTATCCCAGCGTGATGCCATCCAGAAGGCCATCGACGATCCTAAGAAAGTCGTCATCTTCCAGACAGCGCCGGCTGTCCGCGTCGCCCTCGGCGATGAATTCGGACTGCCTTTCGGTTCGGTTGTCCAGGGCAAGATGATCGCCGCCCTGCGGGCCCTCGGTGGGGATTACGTCTTCGATACGAATTTCGGCGCCGATTTGACCATCATGGAAGAAGCATCGGAACTCTTATACCGCATGCATAACAAGAAAGAACTCCTGCCGCAGTTCACCAGCTGTTGTCCGTCGTGGGTCGAATTCACGGAAATCTTCTTCCCTGAACTGATTCCCCATCTGTCGACGGCTAAGAGCCCTATCAGTATGCTCAGTCCTATGATCAAGACGTATTTTGCCAAACGCATGAAGATCGACCCGGCCGATATCGTGACGGTCTGCGTGACGCCGTGTACGTCGAAGAAGGCGGAAATCGCCCGGCCGGAACGGAATGCTGCCGGCCGTTACTGGAAGAAACCGGAAATCCGCGATACGGACTACTGCATTACGACGCGGGAATTGGCGAAATGGATCAAAGACGCCCAAATCGACTTCAACAGCCTGAAAGATTCGGATTACGACCCCATCTTCGGCCAGTCCTCCGGCGGCGGCACGATTTTCGGCAACAGCGGCGGCGTCATGGAAGCGGCCCTGCGGACGTTGGTCTATTTGAAGACAGGCAAACCGGCTGATGAAGAATTCCTCCACTTTGAAGAAGTCCGCGGCCTGGAAGGCGTCAAGGAAGCGGCCCTGACCCTGGACAACGACATCATCCGCGTCGTTGCCATCAGTGGTCTGGCCAATGCCCGGCGCTTCATCAACCTCATGGAAGAAAAACATTCGTGGAAGAAATACGCCTTCATCGAAGTCATGGCCTGCCCAGGCGGCTGCATCGGCGGCGGTGGCCAGCCGAGAACGAAACTGCCACAGGAAATCCCGGCCAAACGCGCCCGCATCGAATCGCTTTACGGACTGGATGCACTGAACCAGATACGTGCCAGCTGGGAAAACCCGGAAATCCAGACACTGTATACCAAGTTCCTGGGTGAACCGCTCAGCGACCTGTCGGAATCCTTACTGCACACGCAGTATATCAACAAGCACTACATGCTGGGCAAAGAAGATAAAGTCCAGCCAGGCGTGAGCCATTAACGTGATTAGTGGTTCGTGGCTAGTGGCTTGTGGCTTCGTAGGGGCCGTCCCAGAGGGCGGCCCGCCTCTCCTGTTAGGAGAGGTGGCCCGAAGGGCCGGAGAGGTTAAACCTCTCAGTCAGCTGTAGCTGACAGCTCCCCTATAATGGGAGCCATTATACGAACTGCTAACAGCTAGCTGCTGACTGCTAAAAAGGCGCTGTCTTCATGCGACAGCGCCTTTTCACTTGCTTCCTTTCCCGTATGTCCTTATAATGAAAGGTAACATACATGATGCGGAAGGGAATCGATATGAGCCGGTATATTACGTCTTTGAAACAGCAGGCGGCCCAAAAGCCGCAAAGAATAGTTTTGCCTGAAAGTGATGATATCCGTATATTGCAGGCTGCCGACCGGGTATTGGCCGAGCAGCTGGCCATCCCCGTCCTTTTGGGGAAGGAAGGCGACATACAGGAACTGGCTTCACGGTATCAGCTCGATTTGGAAGGGGCTGAAGTGATTTATCCCAAGAAGTACCCTGGTTTAGAAAGCCTGGCCCAGACCTATGCGGATAAGCGGAAAGCCACTGGTATGACCTTGGAAGAGAGCCGCCGTTTTCTCTTGAATCATCCCTTGCATTTTGGGGCCGCCTTAGTCGCTGCCGGGGAAGCGGCCGGCATGGTAGCCGGTATCGAAACGCCGGCGCCGGAAGTGCTCCGGGCGGCTTTGCAGCTCATTGGGACACGGGATGACATCGATACGGTCAGCAGTTCTTTTATCGTCGTGACGGATATGATGCAGTTCGGTCATGACGGCGTCTTCGTCGTCGGCGATGGCGATGTCATTCCCGACCCGGACGAATACCAGTTGGCCGATATTGCCTGCAGCTGCGTCGAACGGGCACGGCGGACCCTGCACATTGCCTCGCCCAAAGTGGCCTTGCTGTCGTATTCGACCATGGGCAGTGACCGCGGTGCCGGTGCCGATAAAGTCCGCAAAGCCGTGCAGATCCTGAGTGACCGCAATGTCGATTTCATCTACGATGGAGAAATGGAGGCCGACGTGGCCCTGGTCCCGGCGTATGCTGCCGATTGGGCGCCCCGTTCGCCCGTGGCAGGGCAGGCCGATGTCCTCGTCTTTCCCGACCTCAATACGGGCAACATCTGCTGCAAGATGCTGGAACACGTCGCCGGGGCGACCGTTCTGGGGCCGCTGCTGCAGGGCCTGGCCAAACCGGTCATGGACCTGTCCCGGGCATCCACTGTCGATACCATCGTCGACACCATCGTCATCTGCTGCTGCGATGCGTGAGGGAACGCAGAACACAGTTCGCAGGCCGCAGGCCGCCTCGGACTCAGATGCGGCGTTCCGCCGCGACAGACTCAGACTGACAACATCGTCTCGAGTAATCCTCGGCTCGTAGAGGAGAACCGCTCCACCGCAAGCGGTCCCCCTCCCCTTCGCAGGGGCGGCTCACGCCCCGACCGGGGCCATCGTAGGGGCCGTCCTTTAACCTCTCAGACCGCCTTTGGCGGCCAGCTCCCCTATGAAGGGAGCCTTGGGCGACCGGCGGCCGGCGTCAAGGATTTGAAAAAATCCTTGACAATCTCTTTACATAGTAGTATACTAAATGAGCTGTCGGGGCAAGGCCCTGACACAGCAGGAGTTTCATCCTGTCGTGGTCTGCACCATGCAGACTGGGGTGATTGAACTTTGAAAAAAGTTCAAAACATCCTTGACAAGCTCTTCTGAGTTTGTTAAAATAAACAAGTCGTCGCCACCTGGTGATGACAACGATGACCTTTGAAAACTGAACAATGAACTGAATGAACGCCAACGTGCGAGGTTCTATTATATAGAACGTCAAACGATGAGTAATACCAATCAATAAACAAGAGCCAAACGCTCTTCCATATATCATGGAGAGTTTGATCCTGGCTCAGGACGAACGCTGGCGGCGTGCTTAACACATGCAAGTCGAACGAGAAGAGATGAGAAGCTTGCTTCTTATTGATTCGAGTGGCAAACGGGTGAGTAACGCGTAAGCAACCTGCCCTCTAGATGGGGACAACAGCTGGAAACGGCTGCTAATACCGAATACGTTCTTTCTGTCGCATGGCAGAAGGAAGAAAGGGAGGCTCTTCGGAGCTTTCGCTGGAGGAGGGGCTTGCGTCTGATTAGCTAGTTGGAGGGGTAACGGCCCACCAAGGCGACGATCAGTAGCCGGTCTGAGAG
>NZ_JBKKJR010000012.1:0-75419 GCF_046614755.1 Megasphaera indica | reverse complement strand
AATGAATTCATCGCGTAACTCCTTTGAGATGATGTGTTTTAGCAGATTCATTATACTTCAAAGGTGTGGTTACGCGATATTTATTTGTTCAAAAAGTTGTAAACTGCTGTATATTTATATTAAAGAGGGGTATTTTTTATGATGAAGACTTTTTCTCTTCCCTTTGGGAAGGGTACACAGACCGTTTCGCTCGATGAAGCACACGTATTGTATGACCTGCACGGCAATCCCGTCGATGCCGTAGCCGATGAACAGGAAGCCATTCGACAGGCTCTGCGCCACCCTATCGGCAGCGCACCGCTCAAAGACGTCGTCCAGGCCGGCGATACGGTAGCTATCGTCGTCAGTGACATTACCCGTCTGGTCCATACGGCACAGATGCTGCCGGTCATCGTCGATGAATTGAACCAGGCCGGCGTCCGGGACGAACAGATTACCGTCGTCACGGCCCAGGGGACGCACCGGGCCCATACGCCGGAAGAAGACATCATCGTCTGCGGCGAAGACATGGTCAAGCGCGTCAAAGTCGTCAGCCACGACTGCCGCGATGCGTCGCAGCTGACCAAAATCGGGACGACGACGCATGGCAATGACGTCTATCTCGACTCGCACGTCGTCCAGGCCGATAAAGTCATCTTGACCGGCGCCGTATCCTTCCATCCCATGGCCGGTTTTGGCGGCGGACGCAAAGCCGTCCTGCCCGGTGTTGCCAGCTATGAAACGATTATGCGCAACCACGCCATGGCCTTGACCGATACCTTTGGCGGCGGCTGCAATCCCCGATGCGAAACGAGTCTGTTGGAAGACAATCCCCTCCACGACGATATGAAACAGGCCGCAGCCCTGCTCAATCCCTGTTTTCTGGTCAACACCGTCTTTTCTGCAGACGGCGATCTCTATGAAGTCGTCGGCGGCCATTGGTACGATGCCTGGAAAAAAGGCTGTGACGACTTGCTGCACATCGCCAGTGTTCCCATCCAGGAACTGGCGGATATTACCATCGCATCGGCCGGCGGCTATCCCAAGGACATGAACCTCTACCAGAGCATGAAGGCGCCCATGAACGCCGTCTTCGCCACCAAGCCGGGCGGCACGATGATCCTGACTCTGGACTGCCCGGATATCAAAGAACCGGCCATCTTTACGGACTGGTTCTTCCGCAGCGACATGGAAGCCCTTGAAAAGGATTTGCGGGCAGACTTTTCCATTCCCGCCTTCGTCGCTTTCAAATCGCATTGCATTTTCCGTTCCATGAAGGCCGTCTACGTCGTCACGCGTCCGGAAAACTTCGACATCATCCGCCACAGCGGCCTCATCCCGGCAGCCACACTGGAAGAAGCCTGGGAAAAGGCTCAGGCCGATTTGCCCGAGGACTACAAAGTCACTGTCATGGGCCACGCCGCCGCCACCTTCCCCGTTCGGCAGTAGGGATTAGTGGCTGGTGGCTAGTGGCTAGTTCGTAGGGGCCGTCCTGTTAAGGCGGCCCGTCTGTAATAGTGCTGTACACGTTGTCCTTTTTACTTTATAGTTTGTAGTACAGAGTTTGTAGTTTTCAGAAAATGGCTTTAAATTTAAAACCCTCTGCTAAAAACTACAAACTGCAAACTTAATACTCAAAAAAGAGACTGTCTTAATGTGGCAGTCTCTTTTTTATGCCCTACAGTTATACGTTTTACCACATTTATTACGTTTGTGCATGTATTAAAATGACTAAACTGTATATCTTTTTTTTACAATTTCCAAGACAAATGGCACCTTGTGTACTATAATATTCATAATTCACGAGAAATAGTTGCAATAGGTGAAATGATAGTTCCATTTTCATTAAAAAGTAAAGGGGTTCTTACAATGAAAGAATATAATCCGGTTACAGCTGAAGTCATCGATGCATTAAAAGCGGTCGTTGGCGATAAATATGTAAAGACCGATGCCGATGTCCTGGACATCTATAAATCCGATGAAAGCCTGGCACCGTCCTTCTGGAAGACGCCGGAAGTCGTCGTCCTGCCGGCTAATACCCAGGAAGTTTCGGAAATCATGAAAATCGCCAACCGCTTCGACGTCCCGGTCACGCCGCGCAGTGCCGGCACCAGCGTCAGCTGCGGCGCCGTTCCGGCTTATAAAGGCATCGTCCTGCTCATGGAACAGATGAACCACATCATCGAATTGAACGAAGATGGCATGTATATGACCGTCGAAGCCGGTGTCCGCACTATCGACATCCAGAATGCAGCCCGCGAAAAGGGCCTGCTCTATGCCGGTGACCCGTGCAGCTCCGACAGCTGCCTCATCGGCGGCAACCTGGCTACCAACGCCGGCGGCAACAAAGCCGTCCGCTATGGCACGACGCGCCACCAGGTCTACTCCATCGAAGCCGTCCTGCCGACGGGCAAGATCGTCAACCTCGGCGCTACTTTAAAGAAATGCTCGACCGGCTTCTGCCTGGACCAGCTTATCATCGGTTCCGAAGGGACCTTGGGCATCATCACCAAGGCAACGTTGAAGCTCGTTCCCTTACCGCCGTATAAACTCGACGTCCTGGCCGTCTTCACGGACCTGGCCAAGGCGACGGCTCTGGTACCGAAACTGATTAAAGCCGGCCTCAACCCGACATCTGTCGAATTCATGGATAACAACTTCGTCCGCAGCGCCAGCGATTACAGCGACTTGAAACTGCCTCACTACGAAGATGGCTGTTATGATATCATTTCCATCGAAACCTTCAACGAAGACGAATTGGACGATAAAATGGAAAAATTGGCCGCTGTCTGTGAAGAATGTGGGGCTACGGACATCGTCGAAGCCGACGACCGCGTCTGGAAAGTACGCCGCAACTGCCTGGAAAGCACGCGCGTCTTCTCGAAAGTTGCCACGTCGGAAGACTTGGTCGTTCCGGTCACGAAAATCGCCGACTGCATCCAGACCCTGGTCAAGGAAAGCAAGAACTACGATTTCCGCGTCTTCTGCCTGGCCCACGCCGGTGACGGCAACCTCCATTTCCAGATCCTCAAATGCGATATGAGCGACGAAGACTGGGAAAAACAGCTGAAGGAATTCCGGGCCAAAGCGTATAAATACGTCTACGGCTTGGGCGGCCGCCTGTCCGGTGAACACGGCATCGGCTTGAAGCGCCTGAAATACATGGAAGAATATACGGATCCGGCCGAATTGGACCTCATGAAGACCATCAAACGCGCTGTCGACCCGAAATGGATCCTCAACCCGGGGAAAGTCATCGAAGAAAACTAAATAAGTTTAAGTTGTAGGGGCGCCCACGTGGGGCGCCCGTTTACGTTATCATGCGACAGGACGAAAGGCTCCCCTGATAGGGGAGCTGGCCGCCGAAGGCGGTCTGAGAGGTTCACTTAAACGTATTACTTTAAACTATAAAGAAACAGCTTAAAATTATAAATTAACTATTGGACAATGGCAGCCTTTTTATGTTATACTAGTAGTACATAAAACGATAATTAGTATCAAAATATAAAAAGGAGATGTTATGATGAACGCCATTGTTGTGTATTCTTCTCAGACCGGACGTATTGAACAAATTGCACATGCCATCGCCGCAGGCCTTCCGCAGGGGACGCTCTGCGTCAGTGTCGACGACATGCCCGATGACTTTTCATCGTATGACTGCGTCTTTGCCGGTTTTTGGATTGACGAGAACCAGGCGGATCCTAAAGGGCAGGAAGCGTTGAAGAAAATCGGCAACGACCACGTCGCCGTCTTTGCCACGCTCTACGACGATCCCTATTCGGACCAGGCCTCCAAGCACCTGCGCAGTGCCGTAGAGCTCCTCAAGCCTGGCAGCGGCGTCATCGGGACGTACGTCGCCTGGACGGACAAGGACAAGTACATGCATCGGCCGGAAGCGGGGGAAGACCTGCACCTGGACAGGGCCAAGGCCTTTGCCCAGGATACATTGAGCCGCCTCAAAGGCCAGTAAGCAGCAGAAAAGGCGCTGTCGCATGAAGACAGCGCCTTTTTTATGCTGTAGGGGACGCCCATAGGGCGTCCCGCCTTGAATTATGTGCATTCCCTTACCATGACGAATGACTCGCGGTAAAAAAGCTTGCCATCATCCTAAATGGCCTGTATCTGAATCTCACAGCGGGCCGCCCTTTGGGACGGCCCCTACTACAGACGGCGGATGCTCGTTACGAGGGCGTCCCGCCTGATAGCAGCTACTTTCGTTCGAGAATCTCTTTTTTATAAGCTTCTGCGCCTTGTTCCGGGCTGATATAGCCTTGTTCTGCCATCAAGGTCAGGACTGTTTTCTGCCGGGCTTTGGCAGCGTCGTAATTTTTCAGGGGATTATAGTAGGTCGGCGCCTGTACCAGACCGGCCAGCATGGATGCCTGGGCCAGGTCCAGTTTTTCCGGCGTCGTCGTGAAATATGTCCGGGCCGCGTCGTCGATGCCCGTGGCGTTGGCGCCGAAATAGGCTGTATTCAAATAGATTTCCAGGATTTCATCTTTGCTGTAGTAATGTTCCAGCAAGAAGGCCATGACGAATTCCTGGGCCTTGCGGGCCATGGTCCGGTCCTGGGAAAGGAAAACATTCTTGACGACCTGCTGGCTGATGGTGCTGCCGCCTTCGACGGTCTCACCGGATTCGATGTTGACCAGGACGGCCCGGATGATGCCGATCGGGTCGATGGCACCGTGGTCGTAGAAGCGGCGGTCTTCCGTGGCGACGACGGCATGTTGCATGGGCTTGGAAATGGCGTTGATGGCTACGTAGACGGGGATTTTCTTGATCTTGTTGTCCATAGCTTCGTGGAAGTGCAGGTACGGATAGATCCGGATTTCCAGCGGCCGCAGCGGTGCCGGCCAGCTTCCCTGCGGTTCCTTTTCTTCTTGGAGCTTGGCCGCCGTCTCGACGGCAGGCTTGGCCGTTTTCGGCGCGTCGAAGAGAAGGTTCCAGCCGGCACAGATGGCAAAGGCCAGGGCAAAGATGGCGATGTATTTTAGTTTCATTGAATTCCTCCTACTAAACACTTTTATTATACTATACTTTGCAGGGCGAGGGAATTGACAGGCCTGTAAAAAAAGTTTGCAAATTTTTTATGCAATATACTTGCATAATATTTCAGTTGGGTGTATACTATCAAACGTAGACAGAAACAAACACAAATCAATCGCTTTGGTTCATCAGATAGAGGAGGAAATCATCATGAGTAATACGAAAAAAGATATTAAAAAAATTGTCCTGGCTTATTCCGGCGGCCTCGATACGTCGGTCATCATTCCCTGGCTGAAGGAAAACTATCCTGGCGCCGAAGTCATCGCTGCCTGCGCCGACGTCGGCCAGCCGGACGACTTTGAAGCCATTGAAAAGAAAGCCTATGCTTCGGGCGCTTCCAAAGTCTATGTTATGGACATCAAAAAAGAATTCATGGAACAGTACGTTTGGCCGACGGTCAAAGCCGGTGCTGTCTATGAAGGCAAATACCTCTTGGGCACGTCCTTCGCTCGGCCCCTTATTTCCAAGAAACTCGTCGAAGTCGCCAAGAAAGAAGGCGCCGATGCCATCGCTCACGGCGCTACGGGCAAGGGCAACGACCAGGTCCGCTTTGAATTGACCGTCAAAGCCCTGGCTCCGGAAATGACCCTCATCGCTCCCTGGCGGATGTGGGACCTCAAATCCCGTGAAGACGAACTGAAATACGCTGAAGCCCACAACGTCCCCATCGACTATCAGTCCGAAGAAAATCCCTATCCCTACAGCATGGACTGGAACATCTGGCACCTGAGCCATGAAGGGGACGACCTGGAAAACCCGGCCAATGCCCCGAAAGACATGGTCTACATGGTCACCAAGACGCCGGAACAGGCTCCGGATGCTCCGGAATACGTCAAGATCGACTTTGAACAGGGCGTCCCTGTTGCCGTCAACGGTCAGAAACTGGGCGCTGTCGAACTCATTACGGCCCTCAATGAAATCGGTGCCCGCAACGGCGTCGGCATCGTCGATATCGTCGAAAACCGGCTGGTCGGCATGAAGAGCCGTGGCATCTATGAAAACCCGGGCGGTGCCATCATCATGTATGCTCACAGAGAATTGGAATACCTCTGCCTCGACCGCGACACGTATCACTATAAAGAAAATGTGGCCAACAAATTTGCCGAACTCGTCTATGACGGCAAATGGTTCTCGCCGCTCCGCGAAGCCCTGTCGGCTTTCGTCGATGAAACGCAGAAGACCGTTACCGGCCAGGTTACATTGAAACTCTATAAGGGCAACATCATCAGCGCTGGTTCTACATCGCCGTACTCCTTGTACAACGAAGAATTCGTCACCTTCGGCGAAGACGACGTATATGACCAGACCGATGCCGAAGGCTTCATCAACCTCTTCGGCCTGCCGCTCAAGATGCGGGCCCTCATGAAACAGCACGTAGAAAAACAGGGTAAATAAGGAGCGATTCGTATGAAGTTATGGGGCGGCCGTTTTACCAAGGCCACGGATAAAAGTGTAGAAGAATTCAATGCGTCCATCCAGTTCGATTGCCGCATGTATGCTGAAGATATCTGCGGCAGCATTGCCCATGCGACGATGCTGGCCAAACAGGGCATCATCTCCCAGGAAGACAAAGACGCCATCGTCAAGGGCTTGAAGGCTATTTTCCAGCAGATCGAAGACGGGAATTTCGATTTCTCCGTCGAGCTGGAAGACATCCACATGAACATCGAAAAACGACTGACCGATGCCATCGGCGAAGCCGGCAAGCGCCTGCATACCGGCCGCAGCCGCAACGATCAGGTCGCCTTGGATACGCACATGTATGTCCGCCGCGAAATCGCCGCCGTCGCCAAGCTCCTGGTCAAGCTCCAGGAATCGCTGGTCAAGGCTGCAGAAAAGTACAGCGACGTCATCATGCCGGGCTATACCCACCTCCAGCGGGCCCAGCCGATCCTCTTCAGCCACCACCTCATGGCCTATTTCTCCATGCTGTCCCGTGACTTCATCCACTTGAAATACGCCTGGGACATGGCCGATATCATGCCCCTCGGCGCCGGTGCCCTGGCTGGCACGACGTATCCCCTCGACCAGTCTTTCGTCGCCAAGACCCTGCATTTCGGCAAGATTTACGACAACAGTCTCGATGCCGTCAGCGACCGGGACTACATCATCGCCTTCCTGGAATTCGCAGCCGTCCTGATGATGCACCTCAGCCGTTTGTCGGAAGAATTCATCCTCTGGTCCAGTTCGGAATTCAAGTTCATCGAACTCGACGATTCCCACTGCACGGGCTCGTCCATCATGCCCCAGAAGAAGAATCCCGACATCTGCGAACTCGTCCGCGGCAAGACGGGCCGGTTCTACGGCCACCTTATGGGCGTCCTGACCATGATGAAGGGCATCCCCATGGCCTACGACAAGGATATGCAGGAAGATAAAGAAGGCGTCTTCGATGCCATCGATAATTTGAAATTCGCCCTGACCATCTATGCGGCCATGATCGACAAGATGACCGTCAATGGCAAACATATGCGGGAAGTGCTGGAAAGCGACTTTTCCAATGCGACGGATATGGCCGACTACCTGGCCAAGAAAGGCCTTCCTTTCCGGGAAGCCCATGCCGTCGTCGGCAAGGCCGTCCACTACTGCATCGAACAGGGCAAGGTATTACAGCAGTTATCGCTGCAGGAATTGCAGGCCATGAGCCCGCTCTTCGCAGAAGACATCCATCACTACTTGGATATCGAAACCTGCGTTAAGCAGCGTAACACGTATAACGGCACGTCGCCTCAGTCCGTGGCCCGCCAGTGTAAAGCCGGCAAAGCCACCATGGATGGGGAACAGGCCCAGATTGAAACCTGGAACGACGTCGTCGCCTCTGTCTATGAACTATTGAAGTAAAAAGCGATTGAACGAAAAGGAGCTGTCCCCTGGGGCGGCTCCTTTTCGTTTGCAAGGAATTAGGTGGGGCGCGAACCACGAACCACTAGGCCGCAGGCCGAAACCACGAACAACACCCTTGTCATACACCCTATAAATAAGGTATAATAAAAAAGTATGAAAAAAATTATCTTACTCGTAACAGGAAAGGAGGGGCCTGCCTATGTCAATAGTAGCACAAACGACGCTGGCTCATGACGTTTCATATAACGGCATCGGCCTGCATGCTGCGAATGAAGTTCATATGGTATTGCGCCCGGCTCCGGCTGATACAGGCATCGTCTTTATCCGGACGGATTTGCCCGGCAGACCGTCTGTACAAGCCCATCTCACGAATGTAACCAATACAATGCGGGCGACGACGTTGGAAAACGGGGAAGCCAAGGTCTTCACAGTAGAGCATCTGCTGTCCGCCTTGAGCGGCATGGAAGTGGATAACTGCTTCGTCGAAATGGATTCGGTCGAACCGCCAGTCGCCGACGGAAGCAGCCTGACTTTTGTCAAGCTCATCGAAGAAGCGGGAATCCGTGACCTGGACACACCGCGCCGCCTGCTGGCCGTCCAGAAACAGCGTCTCGTCCAGGAGGACGATAAATTCATCGCCATCGTGCCCTATGATGGCTTCCGCATCACCTTCACTTCGATCAACCCGCACCCCATGCTGGGCGTGCAGTTCCTGGACACGACGATTACCAAGGAATCGTATGTCCGCGACATTTCCTTTGCCCGCACCATCGCCTTTACGGAAGAATTGGAAATGCTCAAGAAATTAGGCCTCGGCAAAGGGGGCACCATCGAAAACGTCGTCGTCTACGATAAGACGTCATGCCTGTCCGTTCCCCGCTGTGACGACGAACTGGTCCGTCATAAGGTCCTCGATATCATCGGCGACCTGTCCCTGCTTGGCCGTCCCGTCCGGGGGCACATCATCGCCGTCAAATCGAGCCATAAACTGAACAACCTGCTGACCCATAAAATATTTGAAGAAATGCAGTGATTTAAGGAGGAATTCTCATGACTTTGGAAGTAACTGATATTATGGAAATTTTGCCGCATCGCTATCCCATGCTGCTCGTAGACCGCATCATCGAACTGGAACCGATGAAATATGCCATCGGCATCAAGAATGCGACCTTCGATGAACAATTTTTCCAGGGCCATTTCCCGGGAAAACCGGTCATGCCCGGCGTCCTCATCGCCGAAGCCATGGCCCAGGTCGGCGGCGTAGCCCTGCTCTATCCGGAAGAAAACCGCGGCCTCATCCCGTTCTTTACAGGCATCGACAAACTGCGCTTCCGCCATCCCGTCATCCCTGGCGACCAGCTGGTCATGCGGGCTGACATCGAAAAGATCAAAGGCCGCATGGGCAAGGTCAAGGCCCAGTGTCACGTCGGCGACACGCTCTGTGCCGAAGGGGAATACCTCTTTGCCCTCATGCCGGGTCAGAACACGAAAAAATAAGTTAAGAAAAATTTAAAAAATCTTTACTGCATGTTAAATAACGGCCTAAATGAGCGTATTTGCGAGTATACAGAGGAATATAGCGGGAAAAGGTCTGATTTTGCCCGGCAAAACCGGACTGGTATTCTGCGAGTGTATATAATATATGATTTAGGTTGAAAATAAGCGCCTGCCGCTCAGGCAGGGAAGCGAGGAGTGACTTTAATGACCGAGGAAACGAATAACATGCCTCAGAGCATGATACATCCGACGGCTATTATAGACCCGCAGGCAAAAATCGGTGCCGGTGTCAAAATCGGGCCGTATGCCGTTATCGGGCCCCACGTTACCATTGGCGATGGTACGGAAATCATGGCCCACGTTACCATCGACGGCTGGACCACGATCGGTAAGGACTGCCGGTTTTTCCCGAGCTGTTCCATCGGTTCGGAACCACAGGATTTGAAATATCACGGTGAAAAGAGCTACCTGATCATCGGCGACCGCTCGGTGTTCCGGGAATTCGTCACCGTCAGTACGGCCACCGGTGAAGGCGAAGAAACGCGCATCGGCAACGACTGCCTCTTCCAGGCCTGCACTCATGTGGCCCATAACTGCGTCGTCGGCAATCACGTCATCATGAGCAACTGCGCCGGCCTGGCCGGCCACGTCACCGTCGAAGACCGCGTCGTCATCGGCGGCATCGCCGGCGTCCATCAGTTCGTCAAGATCGGCCGCAACAGCATGATCGGCGGCCTGGCAAAAGTTGTCCAGGATATTCCGCCCTTCGTCATCGCCGACGGTCAGCCGGCCCGCTGCATCGGGCTGAACAGTGTCGGCCTTTCACGGGCCGGGATTCCGGAAGAAGTACGCCGGGAACTGAAGAAGGCTTTCCGCATCCTGTACCGTTCCGGCCTGAACCTGCGCCAGGCCATTGCCGAAATGGAACAGGAACTGGACAGCTATGAAGAAGTAGAACATTTCCTCCGCTTCCTCCGCAATGCCGACCGCGGTATCTGCAGAGGGACGAAAGATTAGGCAGCCGCTATTGGCTAAAAAGGGGTGTCGCGTCTGCGATGGCCCCTTTTTTTGCTGACAGGGGGCCTGTTTTTTTGTTATAATATAAAGATGAATATTTCTCTTTATGAATAAGGATGATTGCTATGGAAAAAGTAGGATTGCTTGCCGGTGTCGGCAAACTGCCTGTAGAATTTATGCGCGCTGCCAAACAGCTGGGTCACGAAGTCGTCGTCATCGCCGTCGTCAGTGATGTCGAACCGGAACTGGCTGCCGAAGCAGATGCTTATTATGAAATCAACGTCGCCAAACTGGACAAGGTTATCAAGACCCTCAAGAAGAATGGCGTCGCCAAAGTGACCATGATTGGCAAGGTCACCAAGGAAATCCTCTTCAAAGGCTTGAAGTTCCCTGACTGGCGGGCTATCAAGCTGCTGGCGAAACTGCGCAACCGCAAGGACGATACGATCATGCTGGCCATCGTCGAAGAACTGGCCAAAGATGGCCTGGAAGTCGTCGACCAGACACTGTACCTGAAACCCCTCATGCCGTCTTGCGGTGTCTTGTCGCGCCGTAAACCGACGGCGTCGGAAGAAGACGATATCCGCTTCGGTTTCGTCACGGCCAAGGCCATGGGCGGCATGGACATCGGCCAGACTGTCGTCGTCAAGCACAAGGCCGTCATGGCTGTCGAAGCCATCGAAGGGACCGACGCCTGCATCCGCCGCGGCGGCGCCCTGGGACGGGAAAAATCCGTCGTCGTCAAAGTGGCCAAGCCCAACCAGGACCCGCGTTTCGACGTGCCTGCCGTGGGCAAGCAGACCATCTTGTCCATGATTGAAAGCCATTGCAATGTCCTGGCCATGGAAGCCGGCCGGACGCTCTTCGTCGAACAGGACGAAGTCCTGGACCTGGCCAACCGCCACGATATCTGTATCTGTGCTGTCGATAAGAATTTTTAGGAGAGCCTATGAAAATCATGTTTTCTGCCGGTGAGGCGTCGGGCGACCTGCACGGGGCCAATTTGGCCCGGTCCCTGCGCGAACTGGATCCGCAGATCGAACTGCTCGGTATGGGCGGCAAGGAAATGGCAGCGGCCGGCGTCGACATCGTCTATGACATCAAGAACTTAGGCGTCATCGGCGTCGGGGAAATTATCCGCAAGATTCCCTTTTTCTTCCGCCTCCGCGACTTCCTCGTCGATACGATGCGCAAAGAAAAGCCCGACGTCCTGGTCTGCATCGACTATCCGGGCTTCAACATGCGCCTCATCAAGGTGGCCAAAGCGGCGGGCATCCCCGTCGTCTATTATATCCTGCCGACCATCTGGGCCTGGCACAAGAGCCGCGGCAAGACCATTGCCAAGTATACGGATCTGGCCATTTCCCTCTTTCCCTTTGAAGCCAAGATGTATGAAGACATGGGGACGAATGTCATCTATGCCGGCCATCCCCTGGTCGATACGGTCCATGCGACCATGAGCCGCCGCGAGGCCTGTGCTCATTTCGGACTGGACGAACGGAAGAAGACGGTCCTCCTCATGCCGGGCAGCCGGGTCCAGGAAGTACGCGGCCTCCTGCCGTGTATGCTGGAAGCGGCCAAGCTCATCCGCAAAGAGGCAGGAGACGTCCAGTTCATCCTGCCCAAGGCGTCGACTATCGACGAAGGCCTCCTCGATGAGATCATCCGGGCTTCAGGCGTCGCCGTCACGGTCGGTGAAGAAAAAGTATACGATATGATGAATCTCAGTACGGCAGCCATCGCGGCTTCGGGGACGGCGACGCTGGAAACGGCCCTCATGGGCCTGCCGACGCTCCTGGTGTACCGCGTCAACCGCCTGACTTACTGGTTATCGAAAGTCCTGGTCCATATCGACAGCATCGGCCTGCCGAACATCATCATGGGCCATCGGGTCATCCCTGAATTGTGGCAGGATGAGGTGACGCCGGAAAACATCGCTGCCGCCATGGTGCCTATGATCACCGATAAGGTGCACCGTGAAGCATTGCACGAATCCCTGGCGGCCGTCCGTCGCACGATGGGGGAACCCGGCGCTGTCCAGCGGACGGCCCAGGCTATCTTAGATTTTGCAAGAGAAAGAGGTGCCCATGAAGCAATACAATAGTTGGCAAAGTTATAAGAGATTATTAATGTTCATCAAGCCGTACAAGATGCGCCTCGTCGTCGCTGTCATCTGTATGGCCTTATCCGGGGCGAGCAACGTCGTCGTTCCGTGGCTCATCAAGGACGTCATCGATAAGGTCCTGGCCAATAAGGATATCTACACGCTGAACCTTATCGTCATCGGTATCCTGGTCCTCTTCCTGCTCCGCGGGTTCTTCTATTTCGGCCAGAAATACCTCATGAGTTTCGTCGGCCAGAAAATCGTCAACGATATCCGCGAAACCCTGTATCGTCACTTGCAGACCCTGTCCCTGTCGTACTTCGACAAGCACAAGACAGGCAATATCATGAGCAACCTGACCAATGACGTCACGGCTTTGCAGACGGCCATTGCAGGCAACCTCATTTCCTTCGTCCAGGAAGCGGTCATCCTCGTCGGCTCCCTGGGGTCCATGCTCTTCCTCTACTGGAAGCTGACCCTGTTGACCTTGGTCATCGTCCCCCTCGTCGTCTTTACGATCAACTTCTTCGGCTCCCGCCTGCGCCGGGCCGGCCACGACGTCCAGGGCAAGATGGCTGACATTACGTCGCTTTTGGAAGAGGCTATTTCGGGAATCCGCATCATCCGCTCCTTCAACCGGGAGGACTTTGAAATCCGCCGCTTCATGGTCCAGAACGACCGCAACTTCTGGGCTCTCATGACGACGACCAAACTGACGGCCCTGCTGACGCCGTTCATCCAGTTCTTCGCAGCCATCGCTGTCACGGGCATCATCTGGTACGGCGGCATGAGCGTCATCAACGGCGAAATGACGGCCGGCGCCCTCATCGCCTTCCTCATCTACGCCATCAATCTGGCCAACCCGGTCCGCCGAATCAGTGAAATCTACGGTGATATCCAGAAATCCCTGGCCGCTGCCGACCGCGTCTTTGAAACGATCGACACCGAACCGGATGTCAAGGAAAAGCCGGACGCCATCGTCCTGCCGCCGGTCAAAGGGGAAGTCGAATTCAACCACGTCTCCTTTGCCTATGACAAAGACCACCCGGCCCTTACCGATTTCAATTTGAAAGTTGCCCCTGGCGAAGTCGTCGCCCTCGTCGGCCCCAGCGGTGCCGGCAAATCGACGGTCGCCAACTTGCTGCCCCGTTTCTACGATGTCACGGGCGGCAGCCTGACCATCGATGGCATTGACGTCCGCGACGTCACCTTCTCGTCCCTGCGCCAGCAGATCGGCCTGGTCCCGCAGGAAACGATGCTCTTCAACGCTACGGTCCGGGAGAACATCCTCTACGGCCGCCTCGATGCGACGGACGAAGAAGTCGTCGCCGCTGCCAAAGCCGCCAATGCCCATGACTTCATCCGGGAACTGCCCGGCGGCTACGAAGCCCTCGTCGGCGACCGCGGCAGCTCCCTGTCCGGCGGCCAGCGCCAGCGCATCGCCATTGCCCGGGCCATCCTCAAGAACCCGCACATCCTCATCCTCGATGAAGCGACGTCGGCTCTCGATACGGAAAGCGAAAAGATCGTCCAGGCTGCCCTGGACCGCCTCATGGAAGGCCGCACGGCCGTCGTCATCGCCCACCGCCTGAGCACGGTCCGCAATGCCGACAACATCGTCGTCATCGACCACGGCCGCATCGTCGAAGAGGGGACCCATGATAAACTGCTGGCAAAAGACGGCCTCTATGCCCATCTCTATGCCGTACAGTTCAACGATACTACGGAAGAAACAGCGTCAGAAGGTTGATTGTGATGAAGAATCTAAAATCGCACCCCATGTACTGGCTGTATAATATCCTGCTCCTCATCTATTGGGCTACGCTCATTCCCATGCTCATTTACCGGCTCATCAGGGAAGAAGGATTTTATCAGCGCATCAAACAGAGCATCGGCTTCTTGCCGGAAGAATTAAAAGATAAAATATCCAATCGCCATGCCATCTGGGTCCATGCCGCGTCGGTCGGGGAAATCGTCGCGGCCAGCCCGATTGTCCGGGAAATGCGCAAGACCCATCCCGACGAAGTCATCATCGTCTCCGTCGTCACGGCGACGGGCTTCCGCATGGCCCATCAGATCATCAAGGGCGCCGACGGGATCCTCTATTTCCCGCTGGACCTGCCGTATCTGACCAACCGCATCCTGACCATCGTCAATCCCCAGGCCATCGTCCTGGTAGAAACGGAAATCTGGCCGAATTTCCTGCGCATCGCCGCAGATAAGCATATTCCGGTCATGATGATGAACGGCCGCATCAGCCAGCGCAGTGCCGTCCGCTACCGCATGATTACCTTCTTTACGCGCCGCGTCTTGTCGACGATACGCATGTTCTGCATGCAGAGCCGCATCGACGCCCAGTATATCATCGACATCGGCGCCGACCCCAACAAGGTCATCGTCACGGGCAACACCAAGTACGACCAGACCTATGGCATCGTCACGGAAGCCGAAAAGGAGCGCTTCCTCCACGAACTGGGCTTTGCCGAAGGGACGTATCCCATCATGATCGCCGGCAGTACCCACAAAGGGGAGAACGGCTCGGTCTACAAGGCTTTCGTCAAGATACGGGACCATTTCCCGGAAGCCAAATTGATCATCGCCCCGCGCTATATCTATCAGGCCGATCTCATCATCGACGAAGGCATCAAGCACGGCGTCACTATGGTCAAGCGCAGCGATATGAAGGCCGGGAAACCGATCCGGTCCGAATACGACGGCGTCATCCTCGATACCATCGGCGAACTGGGGCGCGTCTACAGCCTGGGCGACCTCATCTTCGTCGGCGGCAGCCTGGCCCATATCGGCGGCCATAATATCCTGGAACCGGCAGCTCATGGCAAGCCCATCGTCGTCGGTCCCAATATGTTCAACTTCGTCGAAATCTTCGATCTCCTCAGCAGCCGCGGCGCCTGCGTCATGGTCAAGAATGAAAAGGAATTCATCGACACCTGCCTGGATATCCTCATCCATCCCGACCGGGCCGAAGCCATGAAGCGCAGCTGCATCGAAGTCGTCCAGGAAAACCAGGGGGCTACGCGCAAGAACCTGGAACAGCTGCAGAAGATGCTGGACGACGTCCACGGCGGGAGGTGAGCCCATGGCTTTGCGAAACTGGGCTGCCGCCTATTTCCATTATTTGACCGGAAGCGGCGCCCATCACTGCTGGGACTGGCCGGCCCTGGCCCTGCTGCGCGGTGCCGCCTGGCTCTACCGCAAGGGCGTCCTGGCCAAATATCACGCCATCGCCGACCATCCGGAACGGCAGGAACACGTGCCGGCCGTCGTCATCAGCCTGGGCAACATCACTGTCGGCGGGACGGGCAAGACGCCGACGGCGTGCATGCTGGCCCGGCGCCTGCAATCCCAGGGCTGGCGCGTGGCCCTGCTCAACCGGGGCTACCGCTCTCAGCGCGAAGATGGCGGCGCTGCCGTCATGTCCGATGGACAGAACGTCCTGCTATCGGCCGAAGAAGGCGGCGATGAAGCCTGCCTCATGGCCCGCAGCCTGCCTGGCATCCCCGTCCTGGTCGGCCGCAAGCGGGCCCTCGGCGGCCGCCTGGCCGTCGAACGCTTCGGTACACAGGTCCTCATCCTCGACGACGGCTTTCAGCACTGGCAGCTGTACCGTGACCTGGACATCGTCCTCGTCGACGGGACCAATCCCTTCGGCAACGGCCATGTCCTGCCGCGGGGCATCCTGCGGGAGCCCATGGAGCAGCTCGGCCGGGCCGATGCCTTCATCATCACTAAGGGCGACCAGATTACGCAGGACCGGGCCGAAGCCATCGCCGCCAAGCTGCGCCAGTACAACCCGGCCGCGCCGGTGGCCATGGCCATCCACAAGCCGTCTTCGTGCCTGGCCTTTGCCGCCTGGCATGACGGAAAGGGCCATGGCTCCGGGGCCTTACAGCCTGACGGCCAGTCCGTCCTGGCCGTATCGGCCCTGGGAAACCCGGCTTCCTTTGAACGGACCCTGGCCGATGCGGGCTTCACCGTCGCCGGCTCTCTCCGCTATGAAGACCATCACCATTACAGCCGCGACGATATCCGCCACATGGCCGCCAGGGCCGCCGAAACGGGCTGCCTTTTGGTGACGACGGAAAAGGACGCCATCAAACTGCCGGCGCCGCTGATCAAGGAATACGACCTGCCGCTGTACGTCTTGAGCATTACTATTGAATTCACAGCAGGGCAGGACCAGATAGATACGATTTTGCAAGCAGTATTGGAGGATAAACTATGAACTTTGTATGCATCATCCCATCGCGCTATGCATCGACGCGCCTGCCGGGCAAGCCGCTGTGCGATATTGCCGGCAAACCGATGGTACAGCGTGTCTATGAACAGGCTGCCAAGGCCTCGAAACTGACGGCTGTCGTCGTCGCCGTAGATAACCCGAAAGTCTATGATACGGTTGTCACCTTCGGCGGCCATGCCGTCATGACACGCGAAGACCACGCCAATGGCACGGACCGTTTGGCTGAAGCCGTCGGCCATTTTCCCGATGCTGACGTCATCGTCAACGTCCAGGGCGACGAACCGCTCATCGCACCGGACGTCATCGACGACTTGTGCCGGGCCTTTGAAGCAGAACCGGACCTGACCATGGCGACGGTCGCTGCGCCTTTGCAGGAAGACGAATACGATGACCCGAGTGCCGTCAAAGTCGTCCTCAACCAAAAGGATGAAGCCATGTATTTCTCGCGTTCCCTCATCCCGTATCCGCGCCATTCCTTTGAAGAAGGGGGCATCCAGCCGTATAAGCATATCGGTATCTACGCCTATCGCCGCGATTTTCTCCTGCAGTACGCGGCCATGGAACAGACGCCGGCAGAAAAAGTCGAGTCCCTGGAACAGTTGCGGGTTCTCGAAAATGGTTATAAGATAAAAGTGATAAAGACTCATCACCAATTCATCGGCATCGATACGCCGGATGACCTGGAACACATCCGCCGTTATTTTGCCGAATCTGCTCATAAAGGGGAATAGACTATGGAAAAAGTGAAACGAATTCAGGTTGGCAGCCAGACTGTCGGCGGCGATGGCAAACTTTTCGTCATGGCCGGCCCGTGTGTCATCGAGGATCCCGAACGGACCCTGGCTATTGGCAAGACCATGAAGGCTATCTGTGAAAAACTGGGCCTGACATATATCTTCAAAGCCTCTTTCGATAAGGCGAACCGCTCGTCTTACACGTCCTACCGTGGACCGGGCCTGAAAGAAGGCCTGCGCATCCTGGCTGACATCAAGAAGGAACTCCAGGTTCCCGTCGTCAGCGATATCCACGAAACCTGCCAGGCCGAAGCGGCTGCTGAAGTCCTGGACGTCATCCAGATCCCGGCCTTCCTCTGCCGTCAGACCGATTTGCTGGAAGCCGCTGCGGCTACGGGGAAATGTGTCAACGTCAAGAAGGGTCAGTTCCTGGCCCCGGAAGATATGAAGAACGTCGTCGCCAAGATCGAACACGCTGGCAATGAAAATATCATGCTCACCGAACGGGGCATCAGCCTGGGCTATCATAACCTCGTCGTCGATATGCGTTCCTTCCCGATTATGCGCAGCTTCGGCTATCCCGTCGTCTTCGATGCCACCCACAGCGTCCAGCTGCCGGGCGGTGCCGGTACGAAATCGGCAGGCCAGCGCCAGTTCGTCGGCAACCTGGCACGAGCCGCTGCCGGTGCCGGTATCGACGGCGTCTTCATGGAAGTACACGATAACCCGGCAGAAGCCCTCAGCGACGGGCCGAATATGCTCTACTTATCGCAGGTCGAAGATGTCCTCCGCGATATGATGGCTATCAACGAAATCGTACAGAAAAGCGTAAGCACGGACAGGTAAGGAGACGAGACCATGATGGATATTTTAGAAGAAGCAAAAGACGTGCTCCATCAGGAAGCACAAGGCATTGAAAAGTTGATCCCTACGCTCAACCAGAACTTCGTCAATGCCGTCAACATGATTATGAAATCGAAAGGCCGGGTCATCGTCACGGGCATGGGGAAATCCGGCCACATTGCCCGCAAAGTATCGGCAACCTTGTCCAGTACGGGGACGCCGTCCATTTTCCTCCATCCGGCAGAAGCCATTCACGGCGATTTGGGCATGGTCACGGCAGACGATGTCGTCCTGGCCTTCTCGAACAGTGGGGAAACGGTGGAAATACTCAACATCCTGCCGTCGCTCAAGCGCATCGGTGCCAAACTCATCACCGTCGTCGGCAATCACAATTCGACCTTGGCCAAACACGCCGATATCATTCTCGACGCATCGGTCGAAAAAGAAGCCTGCCCCCTGGGCCTGGCGCCGACGACGAGTACGACGGCGGCTCTGGCCTTAGGCGATGCCCTGGCTGTCGTCCTCTTGACGCAGCACCATTTCACCAAGGAACAGTTCGGCATCTTCCATCCCGGCGGAGCCCTGGGCAAGAAACTCCTGCTCACTGTCGACGATGTCATGCATAAAGGCCAGGACAACCCGGTCGTCAGCGAAGACAGCATCGTCCAGGATGCCCTCTTCCTCATGACCGAAAAGGGCCTGGGTGCTGTATCCGTCGTCGATGAAGACGGCAAACTCGTCGGCCTGGTCACCGACGGCGACGTCCGCCGCGGCCTGGAAACAGGGTCCAACTTCCTCCAGTGGCCTGTCGATGCCATGATGACCAAGAACCCGCGGGTCATTGCCAACCATAAGCTGGCTACGGAAGCCCTGCACATCATGGAAAAGAACCAGCCCCGTCCGATTACGGTCCTGCCTGTCGTCGACAAGGATGACAAAGTCGTCGGCATGATCCATATTACCGATTTGCTGCGGCAGGGAGTGGTCTGATGAGCTTTTTGACACATATCAAGATGCTGGCCCTTGACGTCGACGGCGTCATGACGGACGGCATCATTTACTACAGCCCGTCGGGCGATGCCATGAAAGGCTTTTCTGCCCGCGACGGCATGGGCATTTCCCTGATCCGGGCCGCCGGCATCCAGACGGCCCTGGTCACAGGCCGCCGCTCACCCATGGTCGAGCAGCGGGCGAAGGACCTGCATATCGACTACGTCCTCCAGGACTGCTCGCGCAAGCTTTTGGCCATGCAGCAGTTGTGCAGTGAAATCGGCCTGTCCCTCGACGAAGTGGCATACATGGGCGACGACCTGAACGACGTCGAACTCATTGCCAATGCCGGTTTCGGCGCAGCGCCCCTCGATGCCTGCGAAGAAGCCCGTCGGTCGGCCGCTTTCGTATCGGCCTATCCCGGCGGCCACGGGGCCTTGCGGGAATTCGCCGAATATATCTTGAAGAGCCAGCATGTCTGGGATAAGGTCCTGCGCCAGTACTTTGGCGACGCGACCTTTACGTTGCGCCAATAAGAAAGGAGAGTCTGTATTGTGAGTAAGGAATGGCAGTATCATGCTGCACGCGGATTCGGCAAGATTCTCTGTCATCTGCCCTATCCGGTTATCATTTCCTTGGGTCGCAAACTAGGCCCTTTCGTAGGAAAACTGATGAAAAAGCAGCGCGAACGCGGTATTTTCCAGATACAGCGCGGCATGGAGTGCAGCCGTGAAGAAGCGGAACGCATCATGACCGACGTCTTCCGCAATCTCGGCCAGTCGCTCATGGAAATCCTCTATACGCCCAATCTCAATCCGGAGAATATCCGGGACTATGTGACATTGGACCATCCGGAACGCCTGGACGAAGCCATGAAGGAAGACAAAGGCGTCATCGTCCTCACAGCCCACATGGGCAACTGGGAATGGCTCGGCGCCCTGGCCATCTACGGCTATCCGGCGACGACGATCGTCAAGAACCAGGCCAACGACGCCGTAACACGCCTGCTCAACGAAAACCGTGAGAGCATGGGCCTGGAAGTCTTCGCCCGCGGCGGCAATGAAATGATCATCGCTGCCCGTGCCTTGAAGCGCAAGAAACTCCTGGGTTTCCTGGCTGACCAGGACGGCGGCTTCCACGGCGTGCCTCAGCCTTTTTTGGGCAAGATGAGCTCGACGCCGAAAGGACCGGCTATGTTCGCCCAGAAGTTCCATTCACCTATCGTGCCGATTTTCCCGGTCCACGACGAAAATCATCATACCCATTTGATGATCGGTGAAATCATGCATTTCGAAGACACAGGCAACAAGGACGAAGACATTGCCCGCATGACCCGCAAGATGGCCGTCGTCACGGAGAATTTCATCAAGGAACACCCGACAGAATGGCTGTGGTTCCAGCATCGCTGGAGTACAGAACCGGAAGAAATCATAGCACTGCAGCAGAAACCGGAGGCGCATACCGATGATAGCCGAAAAGCTGAAAAAGAATAAAATCTCCATCATTGCCGTCATCGCCGTCATCGGCTTTGCCGTCATGCTCTATAGTTTCATGCATCCCCAGAAGACGGAAGACCCCATGGTCAGTCCGGATAAGCTCGTCGAATTCGAAGGGACGGAGCTGGAAGAAAAGAAAGACGGCCAGCTCGTCTGGCGCTTGACAGCCGATAAGATCCAGATCGACCCGGACACGCAGATCATGTATTTCACCAACCCCAAGGCCCTGGTTGTCGCCGAAGATGGAACGCAGATGACCATTACGTCGGACAAGGGCATCGTTGACCGCCAGAAGCGGACCATCGAAATCAAGCCGCCTGTCAAAGCAGAAACCGATAAGGGCGATACGTTGCAGACCGACGGCAGTGTGTATTATAATATGGATACGCGTATGATCAAAGGCGGCAAGGTCGTCATGGACCGCCATGACAAGACGTCGCTCAAAGCTGATGCTTTTGAAACGGACAGTAGCCTGACCAAGGTGACGCTGACCGGCCATGCGCAGGTGACAAAGGGAGAATAACTATGATGGATTTACTTGGAAAGAAACTGGCAGCAGCCGCCCTCATGGGGGCCATGATCCTGTCGGCTGCCGGCGCCCTGGCGGCGGATAATAACGGCAACCCGGCCGTATCCGTCACGGCAGACACGCTGGAATATAACGGTAAGATCCAGGTCGCTACGGCGACGGGCAACGTCGTCATCGTCCGCGACCAGGCTACGATGACCGGCAACAAGGCCGTCTATAACTTGAAGACCGCCGAAGCCGACATGGAAGGCAACGTATCGGTACAGCAGCCGGACATGCAGCTCAACGCCGATAAGGTCCATTCGACCAACAAGAATTACGTCGTCGCTACGGGCAGCGTCCGCGGCGTCTATGGCGACAAGAAGGTCAATGGCGACAAAGTCGAATACTATCTCGACCAGGATTACGGTATCGTCACGGGCAACGGCTATCTTGAAGCCCAGGGTTCGCAGATGTGGGCCGATCACATCGACGCCTGGTTCAAGCAGATAAAGGCCATCGGTACGGGCAACGTCCATATCGAATCGCCGGCGGAAAACCTCATCGCCTATGCCAATCAGGCCGTCTACACCCAGACGCCGGGTCAGAATGACGGCGTCGTCCACTTGACGGGGAATGTCAATGCCACTCAGAACGGCAATTCCCTCAACGGCGACAATGTCGATATCCGCCTGGCCGATAATTCCGTCCAGACCCGCAGCCGGTCGACTATCGTCATCGTACCTGGCAGTAATCCGTAATCGTAAGGGGTATCTATGTTTATTCAGACTGAAGATCTCGTAAAAGCGTATAAAGAACGAAATGCCGTCAACGGCGTCAGTATCCGCGTCGACCAGGGCCAGATTGTCGGCCTCCTGGGACCGAATGGCGCCGGCAAGACGACGACTTTCTACATGATCGTCGGCATCGAACGGCCGACGTCGGGGAAGATAACCATTGATGGCAAGGACATCACCAACCTGCCCATTCACAAGCGGGCGGCCTATGGCATCGGCTATCTGCCCCAGGAAGCGTCGATTTTCCGCAAGCTCACCGTCGAAGACAACCTCCTGGCCATGCTGGAGACGACGAAGCTCAGCAAGAAGGAGCAGCATGAAAAAGCGGAAGCCCTGATGGAAGAATTTTCCATCACCCAGCTCCGCGACCGCCTGGGTATCCAGCTGTCCGGCGGCGAACGGCGCCGCGTGGAAATCGCCCGCTGTCTGGTCATGGACCCGGCCTTCATCCTCCTCGATGAACCTTTTGCCGGCATCGACCCCCTGGCCGTCAACGACATCCAGGGCATCATCAGCCATTTGAAACGGCGCGGCATGGGCGTCCTCATTACCGACCATAACGTCCGGGAAACGCTGAGCATCGTCGACAAAGCCTATATCTTGAGTGAAGGGAAGATCCTCCTCGAAGGCAGTCCGGAAATGATTGCCAATGACCCGGTAGCCAAGAAATTCTACTTAGGCGAAGAATTCAGGATGTAACAGGGAGTATGGAATGCGAATATTAGATAAGTATATACTAAAAGAATTTATTGGCCCCTTTTTATTCGGCGTCTGTGCCTTTACAGCAGTCTTCGTCGGGACGGGTACGCTCTACCGTATTGCCAACCTCATCAACCAGTATGGGGCTTCGGCCTGGGCTGCCTTCCGCGTCTTCGTCCTGGCCATGCCGTCGATCATCGTCGTCACCTTTCCCATGTCCGTCCTTTTAGGGTCGCTCATGGCCTTTGGCCGCCTTTCCAGCTCCAGCGAAATGATTGTCATGCGGGCTGGTGGACAGAACTTCATCCGCCTGGCCATGCCGATTTTCATTGCCGCTTTCTTCATTTCCATCGGGGCGACGGCCTTCAACGAATACGTCGTGCCCAAGGCCAACAACGCCTATAACACGATTATCAATGAAGAAATAAAGCACAATGTCGCGCCGACGACGCAGGACCATATCATCATCAAGAACACCAAGGGCTCCGATATATCCAGCCTCATGTATGCCCGTCAGTACGACGCCAACACGAAGCAGCTCAAGGATATTACCGTCCAGGAATTTGAAAATGATACGCTCATGCGCGTCGAACAGGCTGACCGGGCCGACTGGAACGGCCAGAAATGGGTCATGCACGAAGGCATGATCTACGACGTATCGGCCAATGAACAGACGACGCGGTCCCTGAAGTTCCAGAACCAGGCCCTGCCGATTACGCAGAAGCCGAATAAGATCAATGCATCCCAGAAGAAACCGGATGAACTGACTATCCGCGAACTGCGGGAACAGATTAAACTATTGGACCAGAATTCCGTCAACACCAATAAGATGAAAGTCGAAATGTACAACCGCTTCGCCCTGCCTCTGGCCAGCCTGGTCTGCGCCATCGTCGGCGCGCCCCTGGGGATGCAGAAACAGCGCGGCAGCTCGTCCATCGGCTTTGGCATCAGTGTTGTCGTTATCTTTATTTACTATTCCATCATGACCTTGGGCAATGCCCTGGGCAATGGCGGCAAGATCCCGGCTTACCTCGCCGCCTTCCTGCCGGACATCATCTGTGGCGTCGCCGGCGTCATCTTAGTCTACAAAAAATCGAAATGAGGAAAAGGGGACTGTCGCACGAAGGATTCTGCCATCATGCAAGGTCCCTTTCTCTTTATAGTTTGTAGTACTGAGCTTTTAGTTTGTAGAAGATGGCTTTAAATTTAAAAAACTTCACTAAAAACTGAAAACTTAATACTCCAAAAGGCATTGTCTTCATGGGACAGCGCCTTTTTTTGTATGCAAAATATCATACTTTATAATCATTCTTCAGAGCCTGTTTGCTCGGACTCAGAAGCGGCTTCGCCGCAATAGACTCAAGAAATCAGGCGCAGGAGCTCCTAAAGGGGGAGATGGCCGCCAACGGCGGTCTGAGGGATTCTCTGGAGAGGTAGCCTTATTCATGCTACTGAATAAAGAAATCTAAAAAATCACAGACAGTAAAAAAACTGTGCTTTTTCTTGAATATCTTATTTCAGATTCCAGCTGACAATTCTGTTGGAAGGAGGAGGTACTGGTATAAAGGCGAATTTTCTAAAAAATTCTCACGATTTTTTAGTGCTATCCTTTTCAAAAAGACATACTTGCTATGGGGGGGGATTGTACTACAATAATGTTGTAACATAATGACAATATATTGTACGTTTTAATGACATGAAAAGGAAGGGTGATTGTTTGTGAGTAAAAAGAATAAGGACGAGTCGCTGACGAAAAAAGTGCTATTATCCATTATGGCGGCAGGTGTGATGAGTGGTTTTGTATTTCAGGCAGAAGCAGCAGATAGCCTTATCGTGGATGGCAATCCGACGATTGTTAAGACCAATGAAACTTTTACTAAAGTAGAAGCAAATGGCGGGGCTGATATTACCCTGAATGGCGGTCAGATTATAGGCAGCAAAGAAAAACATACTGATGATGAAGAACCGGCTATCATTGCTGCTGATGTTGCTGCAGAAATCGATAGTGGCAGTGTACTCACGGCGAATAAGGTAGCCTTTACCGGTGAAATTGCGGCCCATGCTGGCGGCAAAATTGTTTTAAATGGTGGTAGTGTTAAGTCGGGCTCTTTTTATACTGCACAGGGGCGGCAAGATGGATATAATACCGAAGTTGGTGCCAATGATACCGGGTCTTCAATTGAATTCCACAAGGTAAAGATCGATTCTAATCTTGGGGCTTTCGATGGAGGTGTCATCACTACTTATGATTCTGATATCAATGCGGATACTTCCATTTATACCGAAGGCCAGAATGCACGAATCAGCTTGAATAGTGCGAGTGGCAGTAATACGTATACTGTCGGTGAAGATGGCATAGAAGCAGCTGATGGAAGTGCAATCGACATAAATGGTGGCAAAGTGAATACTTCCTATTTAGTCGCTAATGCTAATACAAAAATTAATGCAGACAAAGCAGATATTAATGCTAAAGAAGGGATTTGGGCTTCCGGCAAAAACGCTATAGTTACATTAAATGGTACAGAAAAAACAGTATATACTGTTGGCAAGGGGATTATCGCAGAAAAAGGCGGTAAAATATATATCCATGGTGGGACTTTGGCTGATAATGAACTGAGAACGAAGATGTATAAGGTTCAAGATGCAGAAGAGAAAGAGGTTATCTATAATACAGATGCTAAGGGTCTTATTCTCGATGATAATGGTGTCATCTCCACTATGTCTAATCAGATTTACGCGAAAGCTGCATCAGCTACAGAAAAAGAATCCGGTGCTATTACAAACAAAGGTATTGACTTCAAGGGCGGCGGACTAGTTTTAAATGATGATAAGTATACACAATCATATGCTAATGCTGCACAAGCTGAGTTGCAAAAACAAGGGGCAACTAAGTTGACTATGAAAGGCAACTTGGTTAAAGATAATACGGGAGAAATCCAAACGGAAATTCCTGTAAGCGAAGTCGCTGAAAAATTTGGCAGCCGTATTGAACTCGACAAGGTTACAGCAGAAGCTGGTAATAATCTCATTGTCGGCAGCAAAACATTACCGGATAAGTCCATCGAAGGCATCGATGTGAAAACACAGGTTGTAAATGGTTTCTCCGTTGGTAAACTAAATTTGGGTGCTGGCAGCAAGGGCGTTATCATTACTAATGATCAAGAAGTCACACTTGGTGGTAGTAAGGGTGGTAATATTATTACTGTTGCAGACACTGATTCAAAAGTTAAAGTTATTGTGGGAACTGACCAGGCCGGTACAGAAAAAATTACGGGTAAGTTAAATATCGGTAATAGTCTGGCCAATGAACGCACACCGTACTATCTTAATGGTGAAGTTATTGTCAACAAGGACAGTCAGCTGAATATTAGTGGTCAAACGAGTGTTACGGATGGAATGACTTTGAACGATGGGACACTCCAAGTTAAGAAAGGTGCTTTAAAAACTCAAGCTTTGAATGTCAATGGCAAGGCAAAACTGACAGGCACTGTAAATACTGAAACATTAACGGCTAAAGATAAAACGGTTTTGACAATTGGTGATAAAGATAGTGACGGTACTCTTATCGTTAATAAGGCCGAATTAAACGGTGGTATGCTTTTCCTTGATCCTGTGTGGAAAGGGAATGACCTTATCAGCAATGCAAGCGGATTGGCAATAAAAAATTCCGCAGCTCTTGATGGTGCGTATGTAGCCGGACAGAATTCTAAAATTTCTTTTGGTGCAGATTTGACAGCTGCTGATAATGCTTTTAAAAGGAGTGGAGAAAAATGGGGTGCTGATGGCATCACGGCAGCGGCCTATATTGCTTCTCCTGTTGATGTAACAAAAGGCTCTATCATGGTAGATGGTTCTCAGACAACAGCTCCTGGGGTATTATCTGCAGGTTCAGTGAAGTTTGCTGATAAGTCACTTCTTATGGTCGATGCTTCGGCAGTTACGGGAAATAAAGCAGCTATTACTGGCGTGAAATCGGCAAATGTTGCTGATGCCTCTAAATTGTATCTTGATAATGCAAAGAAGGGCGAAACCTATAAGATACTTGCAGGCAGTACACAGGGGTGGAAAGCAGAAAATATCATCAGTAATAATAAGCTGTTGACATTTGAAATTAAAGCTGCAACAGGTAATGAATACGATGTAATCACTGATTCAAAATCGGTAAAAGATGCTTACGGTGACCAGTTAATTGCTGGTGATGTTTATGATGCTGCATTGGCAACCGGTGGTGCCGCTGCCGATTTTGTCAATCGTGCTTCTGATGATCATTACAATGTCGATGATGCGGCAAAAATCAGTGCTTTGAATAGTGCAGCAGCTCTTAATGAATTAGCAGGCGTTGAACATGGAGCATATACAGTGAACAATCTCTTCACGAATGCCATTGCTGATCACATGTCCCTAGCCAATGAAAGAACCCATGATAAGGATATTTGGGCAAAATATATCCATAGCAAGGAAAATATTGATGGCCTGGCAATAGCTGGTATGGGTAGTCAGTATGATTCTACCTATAACGGTGTTATCGTGGGCGCTGATTTATACAAGAAAGGGAAAGCGGTTATTGGTGCAGCCTTCAGTTATGTAGATGGCGATACCGATGGCAATACGATAGCAGCTCGAACAGAAAATGATGCGAAATATTATGGTGGCAGCATTTATGGCGGAATTCAGGATAATACCAGCCTCTTGATGGGTGATATCAGCTATTTACATGACAAAAATGATATTGACCAGTATAATAGTGGCATGAACTTAACTGCAGACGTTAAGACTGATGTATTTAGCCTCGGCATACGTGCAGAAAAGAGCCTTCGTGCAGGTATTGGTAAATTCGTTCCTTATACCGGTATCCGTTATATGCATCTCAGCACCGGTGATTATACCAATAGCCTGGGCATGCATTATAATACAGATGACATAAATTTATGGTTATTACCTGTAGGAATCAAATATAGTGCAGATGTTAAAAACGGCAACTGGACCATTCGGCCACTGGCTGAAGTTGGTTATATATGGAATCTAGGCGACCGTGATAGTACACAGACGGTAAGCATTAATGGGATAAGTAATGGATTTTGCTATGACGTAACCGATACAGGCAGCTATATCGCCCGACTTGCTGTTGAAGCTGAAAAAGGTAGCATTACTTATGGATTGGGCTATGGTTATCAGAAAGGCGACAGTGTTAAAGACAACCAGTGGATGGCTAGTGTTAACTGGAAATTCTAAGCTTAAAAATTTAATATACTAGCATATGAATTAGGGATTGTTACAGAAAGTCTTCGTGTGACAATCCCTTTTCAGTACCTTGCAAAAGTATTTGACCGGCTATTGTACAGAGTGCAGATTACTTTATTTACTGAATTTCTGTAATGGGCGCTCCACGTGGCGCCCCTACAGCGAGCATGAGACCGGCTAACAACCAGCTGCTAACGACTAGGGCAGGACGGCCCTTGCAGTACACGGTAGTTATGGGCTATAATATAATGATATAAAGGAATGAGCAAAGGTGGTGTCTTATGGAATATGGATGGGTCATGCTGATCGTCTTGTCTGTTATGGGCGGGATTATTGCCTATCTCGGCGATAAGATCGGCTCCCGTGTAGGGAAACGGAAAATTAAATTATTCGGTTTGCGGCCGAAGTATACGTCCATCCTGGTCACCATCCTGACGGGAATCAGTATTGCCGTCATCACTTTAGGCGTCATGTCTATCTTGTCGGAAAATGTCCGCATCGCTTTGTTCGGTATGCACCAGCTGCAGATGCAGAAGGCCCAGCTCGAAGCCCAGCGGGATGAACTGCTGCAGCAGGCCAAGGACCTGGGCAAGGAACTGGACGACAAGAACGAGCTCATCGCCTCCAATGAAGAACTCCTGAAGAAGCAGCAGGAACAGCTGGACGGCAAGAATGAAGAAATCCGGACGACTCAGCTGGACCTGCAGCAGGCCCAGGACGCCCGCGACGACAAGGCCCGCCAACTGACGGTCATCCAGGTTGCCATGGACGAAGCCAAGAAGCAGCGCGACTCGGCCCTGGCCGATAGTGAAAAGGCCCGTCAAGACGTAGCTATGCTGGAAGAAACGAAGCAGAAGATGATGGGCACCATCGACGTCCTCGACAAGCGCATCAAGCTGCTCAATGAAACGATGACCAATATCCGCGAAGGGACGGTCGTCTTCCGCGTCGGCGAAGTCCTGTCCAGTAACGTCCTCAACGGCGGCCTGAGCCAGGCCCAGACGCGGGAAGAACTGAGCCGGGCCATGAGCCAGACCAATACCATGATCTGCCGTCATCTCGGCGTCCGCGATGAAAATACAGTCCTCCTCTATATTTCGCCAGACGAATTCAACGCTACTGTCGACGCCCTGCAGAAAGCCGGGAAGTCGCAGAAACTGCTCCGTATCATCGCCGCCGGCAACATCATGCTCGGCGAACCGGCCCTGGTCCACGTCGAAATGTATGACAATAACCTCATCTATCACCGCGGCGACGTCGTCTACGAAGAACGGCTGACAGCCCAGGAATTGTCGGGCAATGCCGAACTGCAGGTCATGCGCTTCCTCCATAACGTCAATCAGCAGGCCCAGGCCAAAGGCCTCCTGCCGGACCCGCTGACAGGCAATGTCGGGGCTCTGACGGCTGCGGAAATGTTCGAGACCATCAACAAGATAAAGAACCACAGCGGCGCCGATATCGTCCTCAAAGCCGTCACCGAAGCCGATACCTATACGGCCGACCCCTTGCAGATTGACATCCGCGTAGAAGCCGACGAATGATGGGAATAAAAACAAGCCGCTAGCCACTAGCCGCGTAAACGGGCGCCCCACGGGGTCGCCCCTACAACTTAGGTGTGCCGCAATGCGGCAACGCCGATAACAGGGGGAGTTATTTTGATCTTTGCCATTGACCCTGGTTCGGAAAAGACGGGGACTGCTGTCGTCGCCGATGACGGCAGCCTGGTCACGAAGGCCATCGTGCCGACGCCGGAACTGGGCGACTATTTGAGTCACGTTTATGAAAACTATCCTTTTTCCCATATCGTCATGGGCGATGGGACCAATCATAAAAAGCTGCAGCCCCTGGTCGAGCAGTGGATCGCCAGGAACCACGGGGATATCACTTTTTCCCTAACAGATGAAAAATTCACCACTGTCGAAGGGCGCAAGCTCTATTTTAAATATACCCCGCGCAAGGGCTGGCGCCGTTTCGTGCCACTGTCCTTCCAATATCCGCCAGAACCGGTCGATGACTTCGTCGCCTGGATCATCGGCCGCCGTTATTTAGCGAAACAACGAGGAGAAAAAATATGAAATACATCTTGCGTGCCCTGGGCCTGGCCTTTGGCGCTCTCATCTACACCATCGGCCTGGACGTCTTCCTGGTCCCGAACCACGTCATCGACGGCGGCGTCGTCGGCATTGCCCTCATGGCAGCGCAGGTGACAGGCATCAGTTTCAGTGTGTTCATCATCATCCTGAACATTCCTTTCTTTATCTTTGGCTATAAGAAGATAGGTGCCTTTTTCACTATATCTTCGCTCTTTTCCATCCTCTGCCTGTCCGGGTGGAGCACGTTCATCCATTACGAACGGGTCACGTCGGATCCTTTCTTGTCGACCATTTACGGCGGCATCATCATCGGCCTCGGCGTGGGCCTCATCATCCGCTGGGGCGGTTCCCTGGACGGGACGGAAGTCCTGGCCATCATCGCCGACAGGCGCACGCCTTTTTCCGTCGGCGAGACAATCATGTTCTTCAACCTCTTCATCCTGGGCAGTTCGGGCTTTGTCTTTTCCTGGGACAGTGCCATGTATTCCCTTGTGGCATACTTCATCGCCTATAAGATGATCGACGTCGTCACCAACGGCCTCGATGAAATGAAGGGCATGCTCATCGTCACGGGCAAGCACGAAGAAGTGGCCGACTGCCTGACCAGGGATATGGGCCGCGCCGTGACCCTCATCAACGGCGAAGGCGCTTACAAGCGGGAAAAGACGATGATTCTCTACTGCGTCGTGTCGCGCCTGGAGATCACCAAGATACGCGATGCCATCACCGGCGTCGACCCCAACGCTTTCGTATCGGTCTTCGATATCAGTGAAGCACATGGCGGCCTCTTCAAGCGGCATAAAATGCATGAATAAAAAGTCAAAAAAAGCTTGACATAATTGGCGAATCTGCTGTATTGACATACAGCTCATATTTGCTATTATATAAAATAATTGGGTTATAGCGTTAACCTGAAAAAATGACAACACAGGTGATAGAACACCTATTGGGAGGTATACAATGGCACAGTTAAATTTCAATATCGAAGACATTTGCGGCACTTTGTCGGAAAATAAAGACGGCTGGCGCAAAGAACTGACGTACATCAGCTGGAATAATCGGGCACCGAAATTCGACCTCCGCTCGTGGGATCCGGATTATCAGGCCATGACCAAAGGTATTACCATGACCAAGGAAGAACTGGAAAAACTGCGTGATGTATTGAACGAAATGGATTTCGATAAATACTAAGGAGTGATTAAGTATGCTTTCGGCAATTCAATGAGATGAATGAAAGCATACTTTTTTATTTTCCTTGCCAAATTTGCCAAAACATTATATAATCTCTAGTTGTATGTGCTGTTAGTACTTGGTAATAATTTCAAGGGTGAATGAAATGGTTCGTATAGCGAGAGATAAGCGACATGCTTTATTAAAGAAGCGGATTGAAGAAAATCCTTTTATAAACGATGAAGAATTGGCTGAAGAATTTTCCGTCAGCGTGGCTACTATCCGCTTGGACCGCATGGCCTTGGGAATCCCCGAAATGCGTATCCGCATCCGCCAGAAGGCAGAAGCGGCGCAGCCGAAACTGCGCAACGCCCCTGTCGTCGGGGAACTCGTAGACTGTATCATCGGCAAGAATGCCATTTCAATCATGACGGCAACAGACGATATGGTCGACGAAGCACACATCGTGCGTTCCCAGTGCCTGTATGCCCAGGCCAGTTCCCTGGCGCGGACGGTATTGAATCTTCCTGTCTGCATTACAGCCGTAGCCAATATTAAATATAAACAGCCCGTCACTGTAGGCGACAAACTGATCGCCAAGGCCGAAGTCATGCGCCAGCGCGACCAGAAATACTACGTATGGGTCACGATCCGGAAGATGCGAAAAGAAGTATTCCGGGCAAAATTTATCATAGAATCTTTGGAATAATGGAGCGGTAATAGAATGAAAATAGCTGTAGATGCTATGGGCGGTGATTACGCACCTGAAGAAATCGTCCTCGGTGCCGTAGAGGCCGTCAAAGCATATGATTTTGATGTCGTCCTGGTAGGTGACGAAAAGAAAATACGCGGCGTACTGAGCAAATATGGCGCCAAAGAAAGCGACCGCCTGTCCATCGTACACGCCAGCGAAGTCATCGAAATGGGCGAACATCCGGCTCAGGCCATCCGCCGCAAGAAAGACGCATCCATCGTCGTAGCGACGCGGCTGGTCAAAGACGGCCTCTGCGATGCTGTCGTCGCCGCTGGCAGCACTGGCGCCGCTGTGACGGCAGCCCTCTTCGGGCTGGGACGTATCAAAGGCATCGAACGGCCCTGTATCGCGACACCTATCCCGTCGAAGAAGGGCATTACGGTGCTCCTCGACTCCGGGGCCAATGCCAACAGCAAGCCGAAGCACCTCGTCGAAGGGGCCATCATGGGATACCATTATGCAAAATACATCCTGGGCGTCGAAAAGCCGACGGTCGGCCTGCTGAACATCGGCGAGGAAGCGTCGAAGGGCAACGAACTCTGCCAAAAGACGTATCCTATGCTGGAAAATTTGAAAACTATCTCTTTCTATGGTAACGTAGAAGGGAGAGATATACCGAAAGGCACGGTCGATGTCGTCGTCTGTGACGGCTTCGTCGGCAATGTCATCCTGAAATTTGGCGAAGGCATGGCCATGTTCATCATCCGCCTCGTCAGAGATACGATCAAACAAAGCGGCTTCATCGCCAAACTGGGGGCCTTAGCGGTCTACCCGGCCTTGAAATCGCTGAAGAAACGATTGGACTTCACCGAATACGGCGGCGCGCCGCTGCTCGGTGTCGATGGCAGCTTTATTATCTGTCATGGCAGTTCGAAAGCCAAGGCCATCAAGAACGCCGTCCGCGTTGCCGGTGAAATCGCCGAACAGGACGTCGTCGGCCATATTCGTAAAAGTATAGAGGAAGAAGAGGTAGAACAGTATGATAGTGAAAGCTAATTCAGCTGGTGTATTGGGTACCGGTCATTATGTACCGGATAAAATCGTGACCAATGCAGATATGGAAAAGCTCGTCGATACATCGGACGAATGGATTCAAGGTCGTACGGGTATCAAGACACGTCATTTTGCTGAAGACGGACTGAATACGTCGGACATGTGCACCCGTGCAGCCGAACAGGCCCTGGAAATGGCCCAGCTTACAGCCGAAGACCTGGATATGATCATCGTCTGCACGCTGACACCGGATATGACCATCCCTTCGACGGCCTGCATCGTTCAGAAGAACCTCGGCGCCAAGAACGCCGCTGTCTTTGACTTGTATGCTGCCTGCTCAGGCTTTGCCTATGGCGCCATTACGGCAGCACAATATATCGAAACGGGCATGTGCCGCCACGTCCTGGTCATCGGTGCTGAAATCCTCAGCCGTTTCCTGGACCTGACGGACCGCAACACGTGTGTCCTCTTTGGTGACGGTGCCGGTGCGGCCGTTTTCGGCCCCGTACCGGAAGGCTATGGCATCCTCGGTGCCGATATGGGTGCCGACGGCAACGGCGGCAAATACTTGAACATTCCGTCCAGCGGTGTCGCCATCCTACCGACCGATGAAGCGCGGGCCAAACACCTGACTTTCATCAAGATGGATGGCAAGGAAGTCTATAAATTCGCCGTCAAGGTCATGGGCCGTACAGCGGAACGGGCTTTGGAACGGGCCGGGCTGGATCATGAAGACATCGATCTCCTCATCCCGCATCAGGCCAATATCCGCATCATCAAATCGGCGGCTAAACGGCTCCACCTGCCGATGGAAAAGGTGTTCGTGAATATCGACAAATATGCCAATACGTCAGGCGCATCCATTCCGATTGCCATGGATGAAGCGAACCGCCAGGGCCGCATGAAGCGGGGCGATATCATCACCCTCGCTGGTTTTGGGGCCGGTCTGACGTGGGCTGGTTTAGTTATGAAGTGGTATTAATTATTACGAGAGGTGTGACTGATGATGAAAAAGGCATTTGTTTTTCCCGGCCAGGGTGCCCAGAAAGTTGGGATGGTCAAGGATTTATACGACGCATATCCCGTTGTCAAACAGCTTTTTGAAGAAGCCGACGACGCTTTGGGTTTCTCCCTGACCAAGCTCTGCTTTGAAGGTCCCGATGAAGAACTCATGAAGACCTATAATACACAGCCGGCTATCCTGACGGCCAGCACGGCCTGCTGCCGCGTCCTCGCCCAGGAAGGACTGACACCGGACATCGCTGCCGGCCACAGTCTCGGCGAATATTCGGCCCTCGTCGCTGCCGGCGCCCTGACCTTTGCTGACGCCGTCCGCACGGTCCGCCTCCGCGGCCAGTTCATGCAGGAAGCTGTACCCCTCGGTGAAGGCGGCATGGCCGCTATCCTCGGCCTGGCTGAAGATAAGATCAAAGACATCTGTGCTCAGATTTCGGCCCAAGGCGGCACGGTCCAGGCCGTCAACTTCAACTGCCCCGGCCAGATCGTCATCGCCGGCAGTACCAAAGCCGTCGAAGAAGCTGCCGCTGCCATGAAGGAAGCCGGTGCCAAACGGGCTATCCTCCTCCATGTCAGCGCTCCCTTCCACAGCACGCTCATGGAACCGGCTGCCAAACGGTTGGCCGAAGTGCTTGACGACATCACCATTTCCGATGCCAAGATCCCCGTTGTAGCCAACGTCAACGGCCAGATCGAAACATCGGCTGCCGATATCAAGGCCAACCTGGTCAAACAGGCTGCCAGCCCGGTCCTCTGGATCGACTGCACCAAGACCATGCAGGCTTTCGGTGCCGAAACCTTCGTCGAAGTCGGCCCGGGCAAGACCCTTTGCGGTTTTAACCGTAAAATCGACCGCAAAATCCACAGCGAAAATGTAGAAGATATTCCTTCCTTACAGAAAACGCTTGAATTTTTCCAGGAGGTTCGATAAAATGCACTTAACAGGGAAAACTGCTATCGTCACCGGCGGCTCCCGCGGCATCGGCCGCGCCGTAGCCATCGCCCTGGCTGAAGCCGGTGCCAGCGTCGCCATCATCTATGCTGGCAATACGAAGGCTGCTGAAGAAACGAAGCAGGCCATCGAAGAAAAAGGCGCTCAGGCTATGGTCATCCAGTGCGATGTCTCTGATGAAAAAGCCGTAGCCGACATGGTGAAGGCCGTCAAGAAAGAATTGGGCCGCGTCGATATCTTAGTCAATAATGCGGGCATCACCCGCGACGGACTGCTCATGATCATGAAAGAAGAAGACTGGCAGGCCGTCCTCAATACCAACCTCAATGGGGCGTTCCGCTGCACCAAGGCCGTATCGCGGCTGATGATGAAACAGCGCAGTGGTTCGATCATCAACATTACGTCTGTCGTCGGCGAAACGGGCAATGCCGGCCAGGCCAATTACGCCGCTGCCAAAGCCGGCCTCATTGGTTTCACCAAGTCCGTAGCCAAAGAACTGGCTTCGCGCAATATCCGCTGCAATGCCGTAGCACCGGGATGCATCGCCACGGATATGACGGCTGTCCTCGGTGAAGACGCCGTCGATGCCATGGTCAAGACCATTCCCATGGGCCGCGTCGCCCAGCCGGAAGAAGTGGCCAAGGCCGTCTTGTTCCTGGCATCGGACGATGCCAGCTATATTACCGGCCAGACCCTCAACGTAGACGGCGGCATGGTAATGTAATACAAAAAGCATACTCCACTGAAAGGGGGTGAATGGACGTGAGCGAACAGGATACTTTTGAAAAAGTTAAGAGCATTGTTGTTGAACAGTTAGGCGTTGACGAAAAAGAAGTCAAAATGGACGCTGCTTACATCGATGATTTAGGCGCTGATTCCTTGGACATTGTTGAACTTATCATGGCTTTCGAAGAAGAATTCAATATCGAAATCCCTGATGATGTGGCTGAAAAAATCAAAACTGTCAAAGATACAGTTGATTACATTGAAAAGGAAAAGAAAGCGTAAGTACGCAATAAGAGCCCGAAGGGGGAGGCATGTTGCATGTCTTCCCCTCCCGGTATCTTGAATGGAGGAAAACAGAGTGAAGCTGCCAGAATTAAGAATAGGTAAGCTCGTAGCAAAGGTGCCAATCATTCAGGGCGGCATGGCCATCCGTTTGTCCACAGCCCGGCTGGCTGCAGCCGTGGCCAATGAAGGCGGTATCGGCCTTATTGCGGCATCTGGCATGCCTTTTGACGAATTGCGATATGAAATTAAGTTAGCCAGAAAATTGTCTCCTCATGGAATCATAGGTATAAATGTAATGGTTGCAGCCCGTGAATTCAAGGGCATCGTGACCACTGCTATTGAAGAAGGAATCGATCTGGTTGTGGCAGGCGCAGGCTTTTCCCGGGACATGTTTGCCTGGGGCAAAGCATCGGGCACGCCTATTGTCCCTATTGTGTCTTCTGCCAAACTAGCTAAAATATCCCAATCCCTGGGTGCTTCGGCCGTCGTCGTCGAAGGAGCTGAAGCAGGCGGGCATTTGGGGACCAACCGTTCGAGCCGCCTCATCGTGCCGGAAGTCCGCGCTGCCGTTGACATCCCTGTCATCGGTGCCGGCGGGGTACTGCATGGTGAAGACATTGCGGAAATGCTCCGCCTCGGCGCCAATGGCGTCCAGATGGGCAGCCGCTTTGCTGCCAGCGTTGAATCGAATGGTTCTGAAGAATTGAAGAAAGTCTATCTCCGGGCCAATAAACCGGAAGACTTCATCCTCGTACACAGTCCTGTCGGCCTTCCCGGCCAGGCTATCCGCACGCCTTTCTCCGAACGGATCCTCCTGGGGACGGCACCGAAGCCGGAAACATGTGACCAGTGTCTCAAGAAGTGCAGTCATAAATACTGCATCATCCGGGCATTGACGCGGGCTCAGCAGGGCGATGTCGAAACAGGTCTGGTATTTTCCGGCAGGCGCATGATGGAAATCCACGACATCCTGCCGGTCAAGGATATATTTGCCAACATCAAACGGGAAATGGAAGCCATTCCCGACTGATAGTACGTTACTTTTTATAATGAGGTGAAAACTTTGGAAAAACGCGTAGTAATTACAGGGTTAGGTGTCATTTCTCCTGTTGGCATCGGTAAAGATGCTTTCTGGAATGCCCTGCTCAACGGCGAAAACGGCATCGGCCCCATTACCCACTTTGACGCAACCGAATATGCTGCCCGCATTGCCGGCGAAGTCAAAGATTTTAACCCCGCTGACTACGGCATCGACCGTAAAGAAGCTCGCCATATGGACCCGTCCACGCAGTTCTCCGTAGCTGCTGCCAAACTGGCTCTTGACGATTCCAAAATCAATCTGGATGAAGAAGACCGCGACCGCATCGGCACCATCATCGGTACGGGCATTGGCGGTATGGAAACGCTCCACAACTTGTACAAAGGCTTGTTCGCGAAAGGTCCGTCCCGCGTCAACCCCTTCGTCGTACCGAAGATGATCGCCAACATGGCATCGGGCCAGGTATCCATCTTCTTCGGCCTCCAGGGCCATTGTGCCAGCGTCGTCACGGCTTGTGCTACAGGCACGAACTCCATCGGCGCTGCTTACCGCATGATCCAGCGCGGCGAACTCGACGCCGCTGTTGCCGGTGGTACCGAAGCCGCTGTATCTCCCGGTGCCGTAGCTGGCTTTGCCGCTATGAAAGCTTTGAGCACGCGCAACGATGACCCGGCTCATGCATCGCGCCCCTTCGATAAAGACCGCGATGGTTTCGTCATGGGTGAAGGCGCCGGCGTCGTCTTCCTGGAAGAACTGGAACACGCTAAGAAACGCGGCGCTCACATTTACTGTGAAATCGGCGGTTATGGCAGCAATGCCGACGCTTATCACATCACGGCTCCGGCTCCGGAAGGCATCCAGCAGTCCAAATGCATGGCTCTGGCCGTCAAAGATGCCGGCCTCCAGCCGGAAGACGTCGATTACGTCAATGCTCACGGTACGTCGACGCACCTCAACGACCTCAACGAATCGAAGGCCATTGCCCGCGTCTTCGGCGACCATGCCAAAGACATGCTCATCAGCTCGACGAAATCCATGACCGGCCATCTCCTCGGCGCTGCCGGCGCTGTCGAAGCCATTGCCTGCGCCATGACCATCGAAACGGGCAAGGTCCATCCGACGATCAACCTCGTCGAACCGGAAGACGAATTGAAAGAACTGGGCCTCAATTATGTACCCAATAAAGCCGTAGAAGCTGACGTCAACGTCGCCATTTCCAACTCCTTCGGTTTCGGCGGCCATAATGCAACCCTGCTCTTCAAGAAGTACGCTGAATAATAAAGAAGACTGACCTGATGGATACCGAACGAAAACAACAGTTAGAACAATTCATACAGGTTCTGGGCCTCAAGGAATTCCACAATCTCCTCATTTTGGATCAGGCCCTGACCCATTCATCCTATGCCAATGAAAACAAGGCCAGCCACGGCTATTATAACGAACGCCTGGAATTTTTGGGCGATGCCATCCTGGACCTGGTCGTAGGTGAATATCTATTCCTTCATTATCCCAACATGCCCGAAGGGGAACTGTCCAAGGCCCGGGCTAGTGTCGTCAGCGAAACGCCGCTGGCTTCGGTCTGTGCCAAGTTCCACATGGGGGACTATATCCTCCTGGGCAAGGGGGAACTGGCTACGGGGGGACGCACGCGGCCGAGCATCATGGCCGACGCCTTTGAAGCCGTCGTCGGTGCGATTTATATTGACAGTTCCTATGAAGAAGCCCGTAAATTCATCCTTCACCAGCTCAAGGGCTACCTGGACCTGGTCAAGAGCGGCCATTATGAAAAAGACTATAAGACCCTCTTCCAGGAATACGTCCAGCAAAAGGGCCCGCAGCACATCGAATACGAACTGTGCCGCAGCGAAGGACCGGACCACGACAAGACCTTCTACATGGAAGTCAAAGTCAACGGCAAAGTCCTGGGCGAAGGATCGGGAAAAACAAAAAAAGACGCCGAACAACATGCAGCCCATACAGCGCTCATGGATTTGAAAGGCGAAGGTTTTTGAGCAGTTAGCAGTTAGCCGTTAGTAGTTAGTGTCTGGTTTGGCTAACCCCTAACCCCTAACCCCTAACCCCTAGCCGCTAACACCTTGAAAGGCTTGTCGTCATACGACAAGCCTTTTTTCATTCCACGGGAGGCATCATGCAAACGTCTATCATCCCTATTTTCATTCCCCATATCGGCTGTCCCCACCGCTGTGTCTTCTGTAATCAGTGGCAGATTACGGGACATCAGGGCCTGCCGTCGCCCGATGAGGTGCGCTGTCTCATTGCGTCCTATACGGCGTCGGCCCGGACGCCGCGCCACTGGGAAGTGGCTTTCTACGGCGGCAGTTTCACGGCCATGCCCGGGGAGGTACAGGAAGGCCTTCTGCAGCCGGCTTACGAAGCCTTGGAGGCCGGTACGATTGCCGCCATCCGCTGTTCGACCCGGCCGGACTGCATTACGCCGGAGATATTGCAGCGCCTGCAGCAGTACGGCATGACCTGCGTCGAACTGGGCGTCCAGTCCATGGACGATACCGTCCTTGAGCAGGCCCGGCGGGGCCATACGGCAGGGGATGTCGTGGCGGCGACGGCTCTCCTGCGGCAGTACGGCTTCACCGTCGGCCATCAGCTCATGCCCGGCCTGCCCGGCGAAGACTGGCCGAGCCTGGTCCGGACGACAGCGGCTATCTGCCGGCTCCAGCCGGACCTGACCCGCATCTATCCCGTCGCCGTCCTCGCCGGGACGGACCTGGCCGACAGCTGGCGGGCCGGCCGCTATCAGCCCTTGACCATCCATGAAGGCGTCGTCCGGGCGGCCTACATGAAGCAGCACTTCCTGGAACAGGGCATAAATTGCATCCGGACGGGCCTGCAAGCCACGGAAGACCTCGACGACTACACGCAGGTCCTGGCCGGGGCCTACACGCCGGCTATGGGCGAATTAGTCGATACTCGCCGCTATGGTCGGCAGCTCCTTTCCTTCCTCCGCAGCCTGCCCGATGAACCGGCAATCACCATCAGCTATAACCGGCGCGATACGTCCCGCGTCCGGGGCTATCGCAACGTTACCGTCAAGACGGCCCGCTGGAGCCTGCCTCAGCACCTGACCTGGCATCAGGATGAGGTACCTCTTGGTCATATCCGTGTCTGTCAGGGCCGGACTGTGTATGACCTCGATGTGAATAGCAAAACCGGGCCTACTATGATATAATAAGATGGTACGCATGATTTTCGCATCCAACCTTTGAAGATAAATACAACATTGGAGGAAATAGAATGGCAAGAGTAAAAATCACAGAAACGGTCCTTCGCGACGGCCACCAGTCCATTGCGGCCACGCGTATGCGCCTGCGCCAGATGCTGCCGGTCCTGGAAGCGATGGATGAAGTCGGCTATAATGCCCTGGAATGTTGGGGCGGCGCTACCTTTGATACGTGTATGCGCTTCCTCGACGAAGACCCGTGGGAACGCCTGCGGACCATCAAGAAGCACGTCAAGAAGACGCCCTTGCAGATGTTGTTCCGCGGCCAGAATATCTTAGGCTACCGCCATTATGCCGACGACGTCGTCTACGAATTCGTCAACCGCGCCGTCGATAACGGTATCGACATCATCCGCGTCTTCGACGCCCTCAACGACCCGCGCAACCTGGAATCGTCCATCAAGGCGGCGAAAGACACGAAGTCCGTCCACGTCCAGGGCGCCCTGGTCTATACCATCAGTCCTATCCATACGATGGAATCGTTCACCAAGGTCGCCAAGGAACTGCAGGACATGGGCGTCGACTCCATCTGCATCAAGGATATGTCCGGCCTGCTGTCGCCGTATGACGCATACAACCTGATCCGCATGCTCAAGAAGCACTTGTCCGTGCCTATTGAACTGCACACGCACTGTACGTGCGGCCTCGGTGAGATGACCTATATGAAGGCCATCGAAGCCGGTGTCGACATCATCGACACGGCCTTGTCGCCATTCGGAGAAATCACCAGCCAGCCGGCGACGGAATCGATGGTCATGGCTCTGCAGCACAGCATCTATGATACGGACATCGACGTCGACCGCCTGTGGTCCATCGTCGACCACTTCAAGCATGTCCGCAAAGAACTGGAAGACGAATTCAAATTGACCATGCCCAACCAGATCAATCCGGCTGTCCGCAAATATCAGATTCCCGGCGGCATGCTGACCAACCTCTATAACCAGCTAAAAGCCCAGGGCGCCGAAGACCGCTTCGACGAAGTCCTGGCCGAAATGCCCAACGTCCGCCGCGACCTCGGCTATCCGCCGCTGGTTACGCCGACCAGCCAGATCACCGGCTCGGCAGCAGCCCTCAACGTCCTCTATGGCCGCTATAAGATCGTCACCAACGAAGTCCGCGACATCGTCCGCGGGAAATACGGCCGCGTCCCCGGTAAGATCGATGAAAAGTTCCGCAAAATGTGCATCGGCGACGAACCGGTCATCACCCACCGCCCGGCCGACGACTTGGAACCGGAACTGGAAAAATCGAAGAAAGCCCTGGCTGATGAAGGATTCCCCGATGCCAGCCCGGAAGACGTTTTGAGCTATACCCTGTTCCCAGAAGTAGCCCTGCCGTTTTTCCGTAAAAGAGATAACAAATAGACTATTGACAAGTCCTGTCGAATCAGTTAAAATAGAAAAGTCGACGGGACGTGGCGCAGCTTGGTAGCGCGCTTCCTTGGGGTGGAAGAGGTCGCGAGTTCAAATCTCGCCGTTCCGACCAAGACAAAAAAGGGTTTGTCGTTATGCGACAAATCCTTTTTGTTGTCAGTAGCTAGCAGTTAGTTGTTAGCGGATGGCTTTAAATTTAAGGGCTTTTTCTGCAAACGACAAACTCTGTGCTACAAACTGTAGAGTAAAAGGGACTGCGCATGATGACATAATCTTCGTGCGACAGCCCCTTTTTTGTCATTGTAGGGGCTCGCACGTGGGGAGCCCGTTCCGGAATTTGGATGATTCTTCTGACAGACTAGTTGGGAAAAATCACACATATCCTGAAGCGGGCCGCCCTTTGGGACGGCCACTACGAAATGCTAACCACTAGCCACTAACCACTAACCACTAACCACTTCTCACGGTTGCTTTTTCGGCCATTTCTGATAGAATGATGATAAATAGTATAGTATATATCCGTTTGTCATCCGCTTATTTTCTGTCAGAGGAGGTTTTCATCATGGGTTACATTTTAAAGAAAGACCAGCAGGACCTGGTCAATTTGGCTAAAGATTTTGCTGAAAAGAAAGTCGCTCCTTTTGTTCATGAATTGGATCAGGCTAAGGAACCGGGCCAGAAGTTACTGGACATCTATCAGGAAGCCGTCGACATGGGCTTCTGCGGCCTGGAAATCCCGGAAGAATACGGCGGCCTGGGCCAGGATTATTATACCGTTGCCGCTGTCTATGAAGAACTGGCAAAAGTCGACGCCGGTGTCGCTACGGCTATTGCCGCTTCCGGCCTGGGCCTGAAACCGATACTCCAGCACGGCACGGATGCCCAGAAGAAGCTCTATGCCGAATACCTGACCGGTGAAAAGGGCAGCGGTTTCTGCGCTTTCTGCCTGACCGAAGCCAATGCCGGCTCCGATGCGGCAGCCGGGACGACAGTCGCTGTCAAACAGGGCGATGAATACGTATTGAACGGCACGAAATGCTTCATCACCAACGGCGGCGTCGCTTCGGTCTACACGGTCTTTGCCATTACCGACAAGACAAAGGGCGTCAAAGGCATTTCGGCTTTCATCGTCGAACGGGACCGCCCAGGCGTTTCTGTCGGCAAGGAAGAAGATAAGATGGGCATCCGCCTGTCCAACACGACGGAAGTCATTTTCCAGGACGTCCATATCCCGGCTGACCACCTCATCGGTCAGGAAGGGAAGGGCTTCATCTATGCCATGCAGACCCTGGACCTGGCCCGGCCTATGGTCGCATCCCTGGCCGTCGGCATTGCCCAGCGGGCTATTGACGAATCGGTCAAATACGCCAAACAACGCGTCACCTTCGGCAAACCGATTATCAAGCACGAAGTCATCGCCTTTAAACTGGCTGACATGGACATGAAGACCGAAGTCGCCCGTGCGGCAATCATCAACTTCCTCAACACCTACTATGCCGTACCGAAACGGAACTATACCCGCGAAGCTGCCATTGCCAAATGCTTTGCCGGTGACATGGCCGTCCAGGTCGCATTGGAAGCTGTTCAGATCCTTGGCGGCTTCGGTTACAGCCGGGAATATCCGGTAGAAAAACTCGTCCGCGATGCCAAGATCATGCAGATTTACGAAGGCACTAACGAAGTTCAGCGCATGGTCATTGCCGGCTTCGTGGCGAATAAATAACACTCATCAATGAAGGGGGAACCAATTCATGAGGGATTTGAACATTATACGTTCTAAAAAAGGTTTTATCAGTGATATGGACGGTGTTATCTACCAAGGCAGCACCTTGATTCCGGGGGTAAAGGATTTTGTGAACTGGCTCCAGAAAGAAAAGAAGCAGTTTCTGTTCCTTACCAATTCTAGTGAACGGACCCCGCTGGAACTTCGCAAAAAGCTTCAGTCTATGGGACTGGATGTCGAGGAAAGTCATTTTTATACGAGCGCCCTGGCGACGGCTCATTTCCTGAAAACCCAGGCTCCAGGCTGTTCGGCTTACATCATCGGAGCCCATGGCCTGATCAATGCTCTGTATGAAGTTGGTATTCCTTTCAATGATGTCAATCCGGAATACGTAGTCGTCGGCGAAACGACAGGCTATAATTATGAAATGATCATCAAGGCAACCGAGCTGATCAACAAAGGGGCCAAGCTTATTGGCACCAATGGCGATATGACCAGTCCTAGTGACCGGGGCGTTATCCCGGCCTGCCGGGCCTTGATTGCACCGATTGAACTGGCTACGGGGAAGAAAGCTTACTTCATCGGCAAGCCGAATCCATTAATGATGCGCACGGGCTTGAAAAAGCTGGGCGTCCATTCCGAAGAAGCCGTCATGATTGGCGACCGGATGGATACGGACATCATCGGTGGGGTAGAATCAGGTATGGAAACAGTCTTGGTCATGAGCGGTGTCTCTAATCGGGAAAATATCCAGCAGTTCTCTTACCAGCCCCATTATATCCTGGACCGGATCGGTGATTTAGTGCCGAAAAAAGCAAAAGCTTAATTAAAAAAGGACTACGCACGAAGGTTTCTCTGCCATCATGCGTGGTCCCTTTTGTCTTATAGTTTGTAGTACGGAGTTTATAGTTTGTAGAAGATGGTTTTAAATTTAAAAGCCTTCACTAAAAACTACAAACTGAAAACTTAAAGCTCAAAAAGAGGCTGTCTTAATGCGACAGCCTCTTTTTGGCATACCCGCACATCTGCCAGGCAATATTTCCGATGATGATGCCCAGGATGGCGCCGGTCAGGACGTCGCTGGGGAAGTGCATGAACAGGTATATACGGGAAAAGGCGACGACACAGGCCAGGCCGTAGGCCGCTATGCCCAGGCGCCGGCAGGACCGGAATAAGACCGTGGCCCCGGCAAAGAAGAAGAACGAATGGCCTGACGGAAAAGAGTAGCTGATCGGGTACTTCAGCGTATCCAGCGTCGGCGCACCGGGGATGACCAGATACGGCCGGATACGCATGACGAAGTGCTTGATGGCCACATCGCCGACGAGGATGGCCAGGATGACGGCGACGATGATGGTAAGCGTGACCCAGCGGCTCCGCCGTTTCCAAAGGCCGGCGGCCGCCAGGATGGCCCAGAGCCAAAGCGTATTGATCACCGTCGTGAAATAAGTGATGAAAGCATCCATGTGCGGCCCGGCCAGGCGATGCAGCCCAAAGAGGATGTGAATATCCGTCGTCGTAATCCATTCCATAGTAAGACTCCTTTCGTAGAAACAAAAGCCAGTATATCATGAATTTTATGATTAGAAAAATATATATATCATAGATTATCCATATGTAAAAAATATATCTGTAAAATCGTTGTAAAACAAAACAGAAAGCATTGAGAAAGCCACATGTCGGGAATATAATAATAGATATGAAGAAAATTCATGATATTGAGGTGATTACATTGGAACAGGAAATATATACATCGACGAACGAACTCTACGACGTCCTCTGCCAGCTCCGGCGCGACGTCCTTTCTCGGGGCGACGCCTTATTCCAGCACTGGCTGCCGCAGATACAGCGGACGCGCTTCGTCTATAGCGCCTGGAATATGGCCTTTTACTTAGCCCTGCGCTGCCATGACCTGCGGAAAATCCAGCGCTCCCTTCTGCCATTGGGCCTGTCCTCCCTGGGACGCGGCGAAGCCCGGGCGATTACCAATCTGGATGCCGTCATGGCCTCCCTCGGCCGGATTTGCCATGAACCGGCGGATAAACTCATTCCTTATCCCCAGACGAAGCGCTTCTTCTACGGCGATACGCTCCTGGCCTATAACACAGGGCGGATTTTTGGTACGGCCAAGACGGGGACGCGTATCATGGTGACCCTGCCGACAGAAGCCGCCGAAGATGGCGGGACCCTGATCCGCAACCTCGTCGCCGCCGGCATGGACTGCGCCCGCATCAACTGCGCCCACGATTCCCGCGAAGTCTGGGATGCCATGATTTCCTACATCCGCCAGGCCGAAGCCGAAACGGGGCATCACTGCAAAGTCTACATGGACCTGGCCGGTCCGAAGGTCCGCATTGCCTCAGTCCTGCTGCGCTATGGCGAAGCCAAGGTCATGCCGGGAGAACAAGTCTTCCTCGTATCCGGCGCCATTTCATCGTATCCTTCAGATTATACGGGAAATATCGTCTTGTCGTGCAGCATCCCGGAAGTCTTTGAAAACCTTCAGAGCGGCCAGCCCGTCCTCATCGACGATGGGAAAATCCGGGCCGTCGTCGAAAGCCTGACCGAAAAGGGGGCCTACCTGAAGATTACCTACACCAAGCCGAAAGGCGGGAAAATCAAGAACCAGAAGAGCCTGAACTTCCCGCAGACGCCGATGAACCTGTCGCCTTTGACGGAAAAGGACAAAGAAGACCTGGGCTTCGTCGTTCAACATGCCGATGCCATCGGCTATTCCTTCGTGAAGTCCGCAGCCGACGTGGCCCTCTTGCAGAAAGAATTGAAGAAACGCTGCGGCAAATCGTTCCATCACCTGGCCCTGGTCGCCAAAATCGAAAATAAAGAAGCCGTAGACCACTTGCCGGACATCATCATCCAGGCCGCATCCCGTCAGCCCCTGGGCATCATGATCGCCCGCGGTGACCTGGCCGTCGAAGTCGGATATCGGCGCCTGGCTGAGGTCCAGGAAGAAATCATGTGGGTCTGCGAAGCGGCGCACATCCCCGTCATCTGGGCCACGCAGGTCCTGGAAAACCTGGTCAAGACAGGCCTGCCGTCACGGGCGGAAATCACTGACGCCGCCATGGGCGAACGGGCGGAATGTGTCATGCTCAATAAAGGCCCGTACATCGTCGAAGCCGTCACCGTCCTGACCAACATCCTCCAGCGCATGGAACAGCACCAATACAAAAAAACATCCCAGCTGCGGGCCCTTCATATTGCCGAACACGTCTTTGAAGAACTGTGAGGTGTTGTAAATACAACAGTTTTCCGCTCTTTTCTATGATATAGTAAAGCCAGAGAGAAAAGGGATGCTCATCCATGTGAAAGGAGCGTGGAAACTATGAAAGCACTGGTATTGTATTCCTCACAGACAGGTAGAGTCAAAAAATTAGCCGAAGCCATCCGTTCGGTCCTGCCGAAAGATACGGACTTCCTGCCCATGGAACAAGCCCCGGAAAACTTTGACGATTACGATATCGTCTTTGCCGGCGTCTGGTTCCTGAACCTGAAATTAGATAACGTCTCCCAAGCCGTCCTGCCGCGGCTCAAAGCCGGAAAAGTCGCCCTCTTTGCCATCATGCACCGCGACCTCTTCTCCGACGACATCTCGAAGAACCTGCGCAGCGCCGTCGAACTCCTGCCCAGCGGCGTATGGGTCGCCAGGACCCACGTTAATTACGTGGCCGAAGCCATGGCTAAGACACCTTTGGGAGAAAATGAATTGATCGACGTAGAATCGGTCAAAGACTTTGCCGAAAACACCTATTACCGTACTCAAACAGATAAGGTTGCCTGATTCGTTTACCAGAATCCCACTCCGGTAACATAGTCAGATGCAAAGGGACCGTTGCATAGTACTTTTACTGCCATGCGCGGTCCCTTTTCCTTAAAGAGCCCTTGACAACAATCCATAACCCATGCTATAATACTTTTCGTACCAAACACATGGGGGTATAGCTCAGCTGGGAGAGCGCTTGCATGGCATGCAAGAGGTCAGGAGTTCGATCCTCCTTATCTCCACCATAAAGAATACGATAACCACGCGGTTTATGAGCCGCGTGGTTATTTTTTATTTTACCATAATGTGAATTGTATAGCTAATAGTATAGCTTTTGCAAAAAACAGCGAAAATCATCTCATGCGGAGATGTATTTTCGCTGTTTTTTTTTGTCATTGTTCTTTAGATACCATAATATTAAATACCGGAATTTGTTGGTCTATAGGCGCTAATTTTTTAACATAAAAAATAGAATACAACAAAGAATAACATTTTAGATATGACGATTCATCAAGGGAAGTCAATAGTTTGGCTCGGGCAGTTTCACCAATAAGCAGAGCACGTTTGCCTTCGGATTTATTCTCTGATTGTGGTCTTAAAATAAGCGGTAAATACTCTGATAATTCTAAAACATTAGGATCATCTTCAACTATATATTTTAAATATCGTGAAAGAAAAATAATATCGGCCCTTAATGCCAACGAATACGTTTTTTTTCTAAGAGTCAAATCGACATAGTCTTCTGGCAAGGATAATAAATTTTGATAAGGAAGAATTTCAACTGATTTTTTTTCTATATTAGCATATATAGGAAAGAGATTTTTTTCTTCATAAGATATAATTTCTTCGCGATATGGTTTGTTAACCCGCCCTACAAGCCATTCCAAATCAATGGCAAAAAACTCAGCGAGTCCCGTTAAAGGGATAAAACCTGGATTATTTTTAGCATTTTCTAGTCTACTTATTGAACCCTTTCCAGGTGAACCTATAAGTGGGCCAAGTGTATTACTTTTTAATTTATGGGTCAAACGAAGTAACTTTAACCTTTTGGAAAAAATCGCAGAATTCATCCAATCCCTCCTTGATAGATGATTATTATCATCTTGTAATATAATTACAGATGATAATTCTCAACAAAAATTATGGAATTATTACTGTTAATACATTATATCACACAAAGGAGGAAACGTACTATGACTAAAAACGAATCAAACAAACGGCTGTACTATACCGTTGATGAGCTTTATCAGCTCCTAACTGGGTGCGTGAGTAAGCAAAGCATCTACTACCAGATTAAAACAGGCAAGATTCCGGCAAAACGCTTTGGCGAAAAACCCCTGATTCCGGCGTCCTATGTCGAAGACTTTCTTTACGGGCCCATCAAGGTGAGCCGTAATGGCTAATCGAGCAAAGGGAACTGGAACCATTATCCACGACAAAAAGCGGAACCGCTGGATTTTTCAGTTTTGGCAGACCATGTCAGACGGCAAAAAGCATCGCCGAGCCATCGCGGCCAAGACGAGAGCAACGCTGGAACAACGCATCGCCAAACTGGACATTACTGTCGCCCCAGATATCACGCTGCGAGAATGGATTCAGAAATGGCTGGCCGTGTACGTTGATAATGTAGTAAAAGACAACACCATTGTTTATTACCGGCGAATGTTGGCCTATGTCCCAAAGGGAATGCAAAAAAGGCCGCTGGCGACGCTGACACCTCTGATGTGTCAATCAATGCTCATGGACTTACTAGACCATGGCCGGCAGAATGGCGGACCGCTGTCAACAAGCACTGTCCGTAGCATCCGCAGTACACTAATCACTTGCCTTGATTCGGCGAAAGATGCCGGTCTCCTAAAAACTAATCCGGCCAAGGCAACAAAGCCGCCAAGGCTCATCCGAAAAGAGAAGGTGTTCCTCTCCCCAGCGCAAGCACAAAGGCTCCTGGCCGTCGCCGAAAAGGGAACGTACTATATTGACAAAACGACCGCTGATCCGGGCCAGCTCTATTTGCTAAAATGTTATGCGGTTCTCATACGATTGGCGTTGGTCACCGGAATGCGTCGAGGTGAGCTCCTCGGTCTTACTTGGCCCTGCATAGGTACCGATACAATCAGCATCCGCCACCAAGAGCAGTACAGCTCGAACAAGGGCTACTACTTGGGGACGCCAAAGACCCGAACGTCGATACGTACTATCAGTCTGGATTACACGACAATGCAAGTGCTCAATGACTGGCATCACTATCAGAAAGCATATGCAAGCCTACTAGGGAACCAGTTCCGGAACCCCAACCGGCTCGTTCTGACCAATGCCTTTGGGACTTTCGTCCATCCAGACAATTTTCGATGTCGTCACTGGGCGGCTATGTGTAGGGCCGCGGACCTGCCGAAGGGCAGTACTCTTCATTCCTTGCGCCACACGGCAGCGACGTTGATGCTCCAAGCTGGCGTCGATATCAAGACCTGTGCCCAGCGCTTAGGTCATGCCAATGCGACGATGCTGCTCAAGGTCTATGCCCATGTTCTGAATGAAAATGATGCCAAGGCCGCCGACAAGTTAGCTGATCTGGTCACTGGTCCAAAAAATAAAAAATCGGACTGTGCTGGCACACAATCCGATAAGTGAAACAACGATTAATCCCCCTTGAAGTTATGGATATATATCGTTTGTTCACATCTTAGCATAGATTTAACATAATATCAATGAAAAGGTTGTGAATAATTATGGAAGAACCTATCACAAAAATGAGCGAAATGCCACCGGAATACTCGATGATGCCTCGCAATCGGAAAGATCAGAAACTCCTCAAAACAATGAAGTACCTAAATGAGCTGGATTTGCCAGCCGCTGTCCAGTCTCCCTCTCCCGAAACGCTTGCCGTCTTGCGCGAAGCGCCTTTGTCCGATGCCGGTAATGCCGAACGATTTTTGGCTTTGTATCATGACCAGTACCTGTATGCTGGCCGTGACTGGTATCAATGGACTGGGGCCTATTGGACACAAATCGAGGCAATGCTCCTGTATGAGCCCATCACTTGCACTGTGCGCTATGCTCGTGGGCTGTACGAGATGCAGGGGCGAGACGACAAAGAAATAAGGCAAATCATTCATTCGTTGCTCGTAGCTGAAAACCAGCCCAGATTACAAGCCGTTAGTCGACTGGCAGCGGCTAAAGTATACAAACCTATTAACGCTCTTGATCAAGATCCATGGCTGTTGGCCACCCCTAACGGAACTATCAATCTTCGGGATGGCTCCTTGCATGAGCCCGACCCCAAAGACCGTATTACGCACATCAGCGCTGCTATTTATGATGAGACTGCCGATGATGGCCTTTGGTCGAGTTTCTTGAAAGATGTTTTCTCGGATAAAGACATCCGTCACTGGATTCAAAAATTCTTCGGCTATGCAGCCACAGGGTTGACCAGTGAACACAAATTTTTGATTTTGCTTGGCGAGGGCCGCAACGGAAAAAGTACCTTTATCAATGCAATCGCAGCGGCATTGGGAAGCTATTGCTTTACCATGGATCCGGCTGTATTGTTGGACACACGGGCCGATACTGATGGTTCCAAGCCGACGCCATATTTGGCTAAACTGCGAGGGATTCGCTTGGCAGTTGCCAGCGAAACAAGAAAGGGACGGGTCTTTAATGATGCGCTCATCAAAAATATCACCTCCGATGACCGTATCACAGCCCGTACCCTGCATCGTGACCCCATTGAGTTTTGGCCGACCCACACATTAGTACTTATGACAAATTACGCTCCTGAGGTAACTGATACGGAAGATAAAGGGATGAGGGCCCGTATGGTCATCGTCCCGTGTGACTCTGTGCCCCAAAAAATAGACCGGGACTTGCCGGAAAAACTGAGGCAACCTGAGACGCAGTCGGCGATCCTTAACTGGTTAATTCAAGGGGGCAAGGACTATCAGGCTGAGGGGCTTGAGCCACTTCCTGCTGCGATATCACAAGCTTTAGATCGATATTACGGTATGAATGATCTTCTATCTCAATTTATTGAGGAAAAATGTGTTGTACAAACTGGGAAATCTGTGTTGGCTACTGATTTCATTGACTTTTACAATGATTGGCGCAGTGCAAATGGTTGTTTTGAAATAAAAAGGAAAACCATAATCGAAAGTATGCAACGAAAGGGGTATGGCTACAGCCGCAAACACCTAGGGTGGTCTTTCCAAGGCATTGGTTTGGAATATCAAGCCAATGCCGAATAATGTCGCCGAAAGGATGAGATTATCACCATATCTATGAAAATGTCACTGCTTTGTCACGCCATTTTTGGCTTAGCCATCAGGAGTTTTCCCATAGGCGTGACAATCGTGACATTCTACTGGTAATTACTTCTATAGAAGATTATAAAAGATTATATATATATTGAATATGATTGAAGAAAAAAGTCACAGATGTCACGGACAGCGGGATAATGGCATATTGAAGCCGTTTGCGGCAGTCTGCGGTATGTCACAAAAAGTGACAATGTGACTTTTTTGATAAGATAGATGTCAATGTACTGAAAGTGAGTGATTATTAATGCCAACTAAACGTCGGGGCCGTAAACCCCAAAATATATCCGAAGATGATAAACGCCGTCCCTGTACGATCCGAGCTTCCAAAGCTGAATACGAAGTAATCAAGGTATTCGTTAAGTTTCTCCGCAAGGATATGGAAAAATGTTGTATTTTTCTGGGGATACCGCAGGCTGCAAATACCGTATGCCCACCATCTCCACCTGCCCCTGAGCCTTGCACAGTAAAAGAGAGTGCTGATGTTAGCTCGACACTGACACTGGAACAGCAAGACGCCTTCGCCGCCATGGCAGATGGGCATAATGTTTTTTTGAGTGGCGGTGCTGGGACCGGGAAAACCTACGTCTTAGAGCACTTTATCCAATATGCCCAGGACGAAGGAAAAACTGTATTACGGATGGCACCAACGGGCATTGCGGCGCGTATCATCAAGGGAACAACCATCCATCGAGCCATCCATGCCCCTACTACCGTCATCGGTCCGGATAATTTTCAGCTTGCCAGCTATGCTCATCAAATGGGCAAGAAAGTGTATGAGGTAATCGCCCGAACCGACATCCTCATTGTCGATGAAATATCCATGTGTCGAAGCGACCTCTTTGCCTACCTGGCAAAAATCATCTTGGCCGAAGATCAGCTCCATGTTCCCTTCCGCTTTGATGCCAAAGAGGAAGATACGCAAAAAGATAAGAAACTCACCCCAATAAGGCACCATATACAGCTTATACTTTGTGGTGACTTCGCTCAGTTACCGCCTATCATCGGTAAAGACAGTCGAGAAGTCTGGCGACGCTGCTATCCTGAAAATGAGGCTGGCTGGCCTTTTCTGACGGCCCAATGGGATGCACTCAAGCTAAAAATATTCGATTTGAAAAAGGTAATACGTCAAGCGGATCCTGCCTTCGCGGAAGCCTTAAACTTAATTCGGCGCGGCAATCCAGCCGGTATCCAGTATATTAACGAGAACAGTTCCAAAATGCCGCAACCAAACTGTATGACCGTTTGCACAAAAAACAGCGAGGTCGACCGGATTAACAAGGAACACTACTCACAGCTGGACACGCAATACCAAAAAACGTATCGGCTTGAAGAAGAAGGGGATGTAACCGATGACGATAAGCGGAATATCCCCGGTCGTTTAAAACTCACACCGGGAGCTCGCATCCTGTTCTTAGCAAACGATACTGAGGAAAATCCACCTCGATACTCCAACGGGTCTTTCGGCACTGTGACGGCCACCAAAATGGACTCTGTCATGGTTGAGCTGGACAGCGGCTCTGAGATTGAAGTAAAACGCAAAATCTGGCAAGTAACCCGTCCGGTCTTGATTGAAGACGAAGATACGGGTGAAAAAAGGGTAGAAGAAAAAGTGGTGGGGAAGTTTTCCCAAATTCCCGTAATGCTCGGCTGGGCCATCACCATTCACAAGAGTCAAGGGCAATCATATGACGCCATGAACGTCGATCCTGCGAATATATTTGCGCCTGGCCAGTTGTACGTGGCCTTATCTCGTTGTAAAGATGTGCACAAAATGCACTTATCACGTCCCCTCGTCCCATCCGATGTACTAATATCCGATGCCGTAAAGCGTTTCTACGGTTGGATTGAACAAGAGGTTGATCCAAAAAAGAAAGGAGAATAAATGTATGACACCGACTCAGAAAGACTTTCTCACGGTTTTCCATTCTCTGTGCCGACTACACGGTGTAATACGTCTTCATCATTCCATTTGCGATTGGAATGACGGAGAAATACTCTCAATTAAAATGGTGGCGTCAAATCACTGGATTGTCACATACGCCTCCGGAACGTATTACCATTATGACCTCTGGGACGCCACGTGGTACTGATTCTTACCCCACGCCGGTAATGGCATCAACGTTTTTTCTGTTCCCCGGCCTGTTCTATGGCCATCGGTCGTCGGCAGTCCGGGGATTTCGTTGTATCTTTTTCTGGCGGCGTGGGGGTATTTTGGCAAGTTCCCTATTTGGCCAGCCACCGGCTGGTCAAACAGAACTTGCGAGGGGCGCTGCCCCTTCGAACCCCGGCCCCAAATGCAAAATAAGGAGGTTTCCCCAATGGCTAAAGGTAAGCGGACCCGGCCTTATGGCCTGTCCATTCGCATGACTGCCGAAGAAAGGAAGGCAGTCCAAAAACGAATCAAAGAATCGGGAAGGTCGCAAAGAGATTTCGTTCTTCACGCTCTTTTATCGATACCTATTATCAATAATTATGGATTGCAATCCCTGCTTCCAGAAATCCGGCGCATTGGCAACAACCTGAATCAGATGGCCCGCAGCTGTAACCAGGGAAAGCATCCAGCGTATGTTGAAATCGTCGCTATGCGGAAGGAGCTGAGTCAGCTATGGCAATCATTAAGGCAGCTCAATCAGGAGCATCTTTGAAGCGTATTATTAATTACGTAACACAGCCCAAGAAGACGGAAGAGCATTTAATGGCCGGCATTGATTGCGACCCACAAAACGCCTATGACGACATGATGCTGACGAAAGAACTGTTCCATAAGACGAACGGTCGGCAGTACAAGCATTTCATCTATTCGTTCCCGCCAGGGGAAGCCATTACGCCAGAGCAGGTGCTGGAAAACGCACAGCGTCTCGTGACGGAAACGCCGGCACTGCAAGGCTATCAGGCCCTCATCGCTGTGCACCAGGACCGGAAGCATATCCACGCCCATATTGTCGTCAATTCCGTCCATACTGAAACGGGGTATAAGCTGCAATGGTCCAAGCAGGACCTGGCGGAGCTGAAAGAACGCTGTAATACCCTATCGCAGGCCCAGGGACTCTCAGTGCCCGAAAAAGGGCCGGATATCACCGCTTGGAATATGCCCAAGCAGCAAGCCTTGTCAAAGGCCTTAGCAGGCCAATATCAAAGTTATTACCTCGAGATGGCCGATGCCATCTCAACATGTCAAAGCCAATCCGTAAGCCGGACAGACTTCGTCCGGCTGATGGATGAAAAGGGGATCCAGGTCACTTGGACAGACAAGCGGAAGCACATTACTTTTGCTGATGCCGAAGGACATAAGGTAAGAGATAGTAATTTTGAAAAGACTTTGAAAATCCCCTGCTCCAAAGACTCTTTGGAAGCCCATTTCGCTGAAAACGCAAAGAATGTCCAAGCCTTGAAGAAGTTGCAAGAAGAATCAGCTAAAACTGAAAAGGCGTCGTTCTGGAAATCACTTACGCAATCCATTACGCAGACCGTTGCTTCCTGGCGAAAACAGCACCAAGAAGCGGCAACCCAGGAAGCCCTACAGATTGCTGCTCAAACCTCTATTACGACCGGAAAGGAGGTGACCTCGCATGAAATACCAACCACCGTCCGCACAAGCGGAAGAATCAGCCCGTCAACGCCTGATTGCGGAACTCCAGAACAAGGTAGAAAGACAAACAGCCGAGATTCAGGAACTGGAGAAAGAGAAGCAACAGCTTCGTCAGGAGAAAGACGAACTGAATCACGACCTGGAGCTCATCAGCGAAAGCACTATCTCTCTTCAACGAGAAATAACGCAAAGAAAAGCCGAGACCAAGGCATGGAAAGATAGATATAACCGGATCCGTCAAGGGAAAGGATTTTCCATGCGCTGGAGCTTCCTCTTGACAGGCTTGCTGCTTTACAGTCTTGGGATGACAGCCTATTTCATCCCCACTACCCAGACCTTCCAATCTATATGGGCCTTCATGAAATCCATGACGCTCACTGATTATGTATTGGCTGGCGTAATGCTACTTCTGGGAGTTTTATTACTGTATTACTTTATAGGTAAGATTCATAAATTTTTTTATGGCTATTGACTACGAAAGGTGGTTTTAAAAATATGAAATTGAGCAAACTTTGGGAAGAAGCCCTTTGGGAAGAAGCCTATCCAACGGGAAAAAAATCATATTGGGTAAAATTGAATGCGAATTCGCAGCAAAAAGATGAAATCTATGTCTCGGATACGGTATTGAAAGCTATAGACGCAGGACTATTCGCTGAGGATTTTGTTGCGAACTCTTTAAATCGGTATTCGCGCAAAGATATGGGCATAGCGAGTAAAACCTATAAAAAAGAGGACATGCAAGAACTTTGCGAGTTCCTAAAAAATACAAAAGAAACAACAGGTGCAAAAAAAGTCGGGTGCTATTTAGCTCCGCATTCGGGGAAAAAACCAATAGACCTTTTCTCGGCATGCTTCGATTATGCATTGTGTATTTCACATATACCCGGCAGAAATAACATTCTATCTAATGAGCATCAGCCTCCTTGCTACTTGATGTGGACTTTGTTGGATATTTTGCACGGGGAAATTTTTCAATACGTAGTAGGATGGTATCCCTTTGGGAAAGATATTGTGCAAATAGATAACCGTGTAGTCGATGAAATATCCGACTTTGGATTATCCTCGCTCGTTAAAGTACATCAGCGTTCTTGTAAATGGGTCTATGGCAAACCCGCCGAAGCTTTTTTTGTCAAAGCAGATTGTGGGAATAATATATACGTTGTTTGTTATTCAAGTGGAAACTGGTGGTATTACACAACACCACGCTGGAACATAAGCCATGATAAGTCCTAACGAAAATGTGACCTAACCCAGGGTGCTTTTTCGCGCGTCATTCTAAACGGACCTGTGCCGCCGGCAAGGGTAAAATGTACAGCAAGCTGCCCCTGCCTCTGGCCCAGGTCCGTTTTTTCATTTTGCGCAAAAAGCAAACCATTGTGGTGTTAAACAAAGGAGTGGGTTCACATGACAACAACAACCAATACGTATACCAGACAGGACAATCCTACCTCTTCCTATTTTCATTTACCAATTCTCCTGCATACAGACCAGACAGCCATGGACCTGTTGCAACATACGCAGGATACATACCGGGATGCCTGCCTGGATATTGTGAAATTTTTTGAAGAAAGGAATATAGATATCGCCGTGTTCGAAAAACAATACTGGGAATACAGAAATAAGGGGGAAATCCATTCAGAAGAAGATAAGAGTATAAATCAGGTAAAAAGAATCAGTCACCAGATAAGCTACCGGCTGAACCAACGTTTTAAACTTCGTATAAAGTATGGCCAATACCCATTAGCTACCGTGATGTCAGCATATCGGCAAGCGAAGAACCAGCACAAGGAATTCAACCTTGAGCATTCTCGACACCTTTCTGTTCGGCTCATTCCAGGACGTTCGTACGATATCCGTTTTCAGGCAGATAATGACGCGGATTCTTTTACCTGTGTACTCCGTATTGGCAAAAAGGTAACGGTGAAATTCTCATTGCCCACCGGCATTCCCTTACCGCCGAGTTCCTGGAAGTCAAAGATGGCTTTTCTTGAGTACAAACATGGTACGTGGATGATGAGAATCGCCTTTAGGAAGCCGGAAATAACATCTCTCAAACAAGTATCTCGCATTGTCGGGGTTGATAGAGGTATCATCAATATTGCCACTACGTATACACCAGGAAATGCCAAGCGGTATTCCAGAAAAGAATATTTGCTGGATTGCGGTTCTTCGTCACCCCAGGATAAAGGCGAGCAAGCGCTTGCCGCCAATATCAAAATCGCGCGAGAAATCGTAAGCCAGGAACCAGCGGGAACCGTTTTCGTTTTAGAAGACCTTACCTTTAAAGATGAAGAACGGCCCAGCAACTGGCCGTATAGGCATCTGGAAGACATGCTGACCTATTTTGCGGCATTGTCCGGCCAATGGATCTATACATGCTCTACCCACGATACCAGCATAACTTGCCCCGTATGTGGTCATGTAGAAAGAGCCAATCGCTTGCAGAATGAACATCGTTTCGTCTGCCGGAACTGCGGCTATGGGGCCGATACCATCGTAGATGATGACGAAAACGCTGCCCGGAACATTTACGAGCGTGGGAAAGCCAATCTCGGAAAAGAATTCGGTAATACGTTAAGTACGTAATCAATTTCTGGAAGCAGGCTGCGGATTTTGCGGCCTGCTTTTACATATAATAATTCCAATGCCATGTTTGTTATTCATGATAGAGAATAAATATTCTAAAATATAATTAACGCGAAACTACACATACACATACACATGTGTATGTGTATAATAGTGGAATGGCTAAATAACGCCATTTTACATAGATAAATTCATAGCTTAAAAAGAGGAGCCAAGGTCGTGCTAATAAAAATCCATTTGGTTTTATATGCATAATTTTATTGACAATAAAGCAAAAGTATCCTATAATAATACCTGTAATCGATGTACCGCAATGTACATCAATGGCACCACCTATTGGGTTCGTTTGTTTTTCCCTAAGCCGAGAAGGGCCGGCGTCGAAATCACCGGTACCACTCGGTAAAAGCCTGGCAAAAAATAAGACCAGCAACTCACCGTGAGCGAGTTGAAATAAAAAAACGCCCCGTCAAAGGATAGGGTACATACCATAATTGGGTTCGTTTGCTTTTCCCTAAGCTGAGAAGGGCCGATGCCGAAATCACCGGTACCACTCGGTAAAAGCCTGGCAAAAAATAAGACCAGCAACTCACCGTGAGCGAGTTGAAATAAAAAAACGCCCCGTCAAAGGATAGGGTATATACCATAATTGGGTTCGTTTGCTTTTCCCTAAGCTGAGAAGGGCCGATGCCGAAATCACCGGTACCGCTCGGCAAAAGCCTGGCAAAAAATAAGTCCAGCAACTCACCCAATTTGTGCGAAGCTTGCCAGGGGACTCCACTCTGGTAACACTCTTCAATGAGGTTCGCAAAAACCAAAGACCGGAATAAGATGGGTGCTAGAGTTTTCCACCACCCCCTTGCAATCCGTGTATATGAGTGGGTTGAAATATGGAGTAGCAAACCCCTTCCGGATAACCGCCAAGGGCTTGCAATCCGTGTATATGAGTGGGTTGAAATTCCTGGTCAAGGGCCGCAAGATGGTGGGCATCCTGCTTGCAATCCGTGTATATGAGTGGGTTGAAATACCTGTGTACGGCGCCGACCAGGGCGAGACGTGGCTTGCAATCCGTGTATATGAGTGGGTTGAAATCTTCAATGAATACATCCACCAGCTCATCGAAGAAGACTTGCAATCCGTGTATATGAGTGGGTTGAAATATCGCGTATAAGTATTCGTGGAGAAGCACGAAGTTCTTGCAATCCGTGTATGTGAATGGGTCGAGAGTTGAAATCCTGATCTGCTTTTATTTAGAAAAAAGGTGCCAAAATAAGAAGAGAGCGAGTTTTCAGGCTTGCTCTCTTTTATTTTATATTGAGGAGGTGTTCTTATGATCTATATTACCGGCGACATTCATGCCAATCCGGAAAGGCTGGGTATGGATGCCTTAGCCCAGCGCGGGATTCATATGAATCCGGAAGATTATGTCATCGTTTGCGGCGATTTCGGGATTCCCTGGATCGGGGAATCGGATGAAACAGATCATAAGTGGCTGGAATGGCTGGCCCAGCTGCCGTATACGGTCCTGTTCGTCGACGGGAACCATGGGAACTTTGACCAGCTCTGCCGCTATCCGGTGAAAAACTAGTCCGGCGGCCGGATCCATGAACTGCGGCCCAATCTCTATCACCTGCTGCGCGGCGAAGTCTTCACCCTCGAAGGCCAGACCTTCTTCACCTTCGGCGGGGCCAAGTCGACGGACAAGGCACAGCGCTTGCCTGGTGTGTCCTGGTGGCCCCAGGAAGAGGCGTCGGCCGAAAACTTCGACAATGCCAAGAACCTGACGGGCCACGATTTCACCGTCGATTACGTCATCACCCATACGGCGCCGGCCCGCTTTGTCGACCAAGTCGCGGACATGAGCCAGTGGATCGATGGTTGCAAGACCTCCCAGCTCCTGAGCGGCCTGGAAGAGCTGATGACCTATAAGAAATGGTACTTCGGCCATTTCCATGTCGACTACATCCGGGGCGACTCCGTGGCCGCCTGGATGTATCAGGACGTCGTGCCGATTGAGAAAAAATGATGCCCCGAAAGGACGTGATAGGATGGATGACGTCATGGACGAACGACTTCCGGAGCAGGAAATGTGGGTCAAAGCCATCGCTGCAAGGCAAAATGAAGCTCGATGGAAGGTAACCGATGGGAGCAGCACCTTTGAAATCCATGTCGAAAAGGATGTCCTGGACCGACTCAAACAGGAAAATCTAAAGATTACCCGCGGAAGTATTTTCCGTATCCGCTACTATATCCGGCAGAGTGTGAAGAATTATGCCTTGTCGAGCCAGTATGTCGTTACGGAAATACTTGAAATCAAGAAAAGAATGAAGCAAATCGAAATGCCCTGGACCATCCAGTAAGCACTGAGGGAGGTGATTCTATGATTTTACAGGAAGCCTTGCGGCAGGCTGATGCACAGAAATTGGCGGCGGCGACGTATGAATATCATCGCGCTGCTGATTCGGGACCGACTGTATATGATGAAAGGCGATGTCATGGGGTTACGAAAGCCTATTTCGATTTCATCCAACGGCTGCTGACATTATCCCCCAAAAAGGAAGACGAGCAATGCTTACTGCCGGATAACGAGGGGCCTTTCATGACCGCTGCATTATATTTATATAGCGACGTTCGGCCGCTTTATCTCAGTGGCAGCTGGAAAGGTGCTACACGAAAACGGAATTACAGCACTTTTCGACGGCTGAACTCAAAGCCATCCGAACAGCATCAGCCGGATAGTTATGCCTATACGTTTGAACCCTGGGAAAATATGCTGGCTGTTGATATTTGCTGGCCGTGCGATTTTTCAGAGGACGAAAAGTTGCAATTTTTAGCCGCCGTGTTATACGAAATATCTTTTTGCGGCGTTACCTTGGAAGAGCATCGCCGTGCCCTGGCAGAAATGGAAGACGAATGGCAAGCCGTGAAGAACGCACAAACCTATCCGTTCGACGAATTCCGTCGTGAAATGGGCTGGGACGCCCTGCCCAAACGGGCTGCAACGGAAAAACGCGAAGACATCATCAACACGATTCTTGCCATTCAGCAGACGTATAAGATGTTCCAGCGAGTCTTTACGAAAGCGCATTATCCGGCCATCTTCACGAAGGGGCCAGACGGAATCCATGTGACATTCCCCGATTTGCCAGGATGCATAACCTGGGGCCGGGACGTCCCCCAGGCCATCGAAGCCGCCCAGACAGCGCTGACCCTGCATCTGTCGGGAATGAGGCAGGATAAGCAGTCTCTTCCGCCGGCAACCCCGGTGAGCCTATGCCAGGAATGGGAACAGGTAAAGGACGATGAAGCAATCTATATCATTTACGAAGTATGACGCATACCATAAAGCGCTCCAGATGCTGAATGTCTGGAGCGCTTTATTCGTAGTTTGAGCTGCGGAAAAATAGTATGCTATATGTCGATTTCTATCATTTTGACAAAAGACCGTACATATTCCCAATCTTCGGAGTCGATGCAGTGCATGTCCAGGGCTTCGATGGGCGTCGGCTTCGGGATTTTGTGCCGATCTTCTTTTTCGATGGTGATAAGCAGGGACAAACAATCCTTTGCCATGAACTCGGCATCCGCTAAATCATCGCCGCAGGTGACCTGCTGGAAATCAGGAAAGAAGACAGTGTAATTGCCTATCTTTTCTTCATAGAAAATGGCGGGATAGCTTACCTTCATCGCCTCATGCCTCCTTTATGAACCCCGTAGTCATTGGTTTTCGTCATTTACTTCTGGTTTGGGATCATCTTCATGCCGTATTTCTTTTACCAATCGAATGACGTCTTCTTCTGTCCGGAGGCCGGCTTTTTCAGCTTCGCCTCTCATTTGCTCCTGTAATTCTTCCAGGGCTTTTAATGCCATGGCCTTTGCGGCTTCGTCCATACTCTCCACCTGCCTCATCAACGGTTATCCATCAATAATGGTCCTAATGCTATATTTCGTCATGGCATAGCCATTTCCCTTTTTCGGCAGCCGTCTTGCCCTTCCTTGCAGTCACGACCTGACTGGCTGAAAAAGTACGTGAAAGCCCCTGCACACAAAGCTATCGGCTGTGTATTTTTTTGTAAGAGCGAATTTTAATAGCACTACACATACACATGTGTATGTGTAGTTGTGCCTCCATCTACGCCGTCTTTCCGCTCTTGTCTTTCCATAGCGATTGTGCTATCGTTCAAATAGAACAACGAGGAGGTGTTCGCATGAGTCGGGAATTGGAACAATGGCTGCTGGAAGAACGAGAAGCAGGAGAAGATAGGCTGACAATATTGCTGGAACGGCTGAAAGCCGACGGCCGTTTCAAAGATTGGGTTTTAGCCGTCGAAGATAAGAAAATTCGAGAACAATTCTATAAAGAATACGGTATCGAATGACTGAAAAACCAGCGTGAAGAGCAGCTCATCTTAAGGCAATGGCTTCGGCTGTGTACCACGTGCCAGAAACAGAAGCAGAAGCAAATGTTCGTAGTCAATCCCCCTGACGATTCGCCAGGGATAGTGCAAAAAGGAGGCTAGGAAAAGGCGATGAGTGATATAAAAGAACTGGAAAACTGGACCCCGGAACCGGCTCCGGTCGGAAACGATGCTGATTTGAATCCGCTCCTGGATATGTTCATCCGGGCCGCCAACGACCCGGAAGTCCAGAAAGACTTCCAGTCCTGGAAGAAAGCTCAAAAAAATCGAAAGAATCATCATTCAAAGCATGTAGCCCGCCATCTATACCTGGAAAGTGATTTAGACAAAGGACTGGGAGAATAAATAATACAATAGCGAGGAGGCGTTCGCCATGAGTCGGGAATTGGAACAATGGCTACTGGAAGAATACAAGAAAGGACTGGAGGAAGGCGAAGACCGAGTGGCGGCCTTGTTTAAACGGATGAAAGCCGACGGCCGCTTGCAGGACTTCTCTGACGCCCTTGACGATAAGACCCTCAGAGGAAAATTATATAAAGAATATGGTATCGAATGATTGGAAAGCCCCGTGCAGAACGCGCGGGGCTTTTTGCCTTCTGGCCTAAATTTCCTAGATAAACAGGCTGCTTACGTTGAAGTTCTTCTTGCAGATGCATAAGCCGAATAGCAACCAGAACTATGAATCTTGAATTTATGGCCCCGATGCCCTCTTTCATATGGTAAAATAAGGCTATATTTAAGTAATACAAAAAAGGATTGAGACTGATGATGGATTTTACGACAATATTGGAACACTACCAGAAATATTCTTTTTCGGAACGGGATAAAGGCACTCGTTTCGAAGAACTGATGGGGCGTTTCCTGGCAACGAACCCGTTATATGCCGACGATTTAGACCAAGTATGGCTGTGGACGGAATTCCCATTCCGCAATGACTTCGGCGGCAAGGACATTGGCATCGACCTGGTAGCCAAGACAAAGTCCGGGGACTATTGGGCCATTCAATGTAAATGCTATGCTCCTTCGACGACGATTTCAAAAGCCGACGTCGATACTTTCCTGTCGACATCGGGAAAATATTTTACCGATGAAATGGGCCAACAGCGCCACTTTACGCGCCGCCTGTGGATTGCTACGACCGATCGCTGGTCCAAAGAGGCGAACATTACCCTGCAAAATCAGGAACCGCCTGTCAACCGCTTGGGGCCTTATGATTTGCGGACTGCTCCCGTGGACTGGCAAAAACTGTATGACGGCGAAACGGGTTCCAAAGCCCTGACGGAGAAAAAAACACCTCGTCCGCACCAAAAAGAAGCGATTGCTAAGGCACATGCGTATTACAAAAATCACGACCGTGGCAAAATGATCAGCGCTTGTGGCACTGGGAAGACCTACACGGCCTTGAAAATCGTCGAAGACCAGACCCACAAGGAAGGATTCGCCCTGTTTCTGGTTCCATCCATCGCTCTTCTCAGCCAGACATTGCGTGAATGGATGAATGATACGACGGGCCGGATTTACCCGATTTGCATCTGTTCCGACGCCAGTTCTTCCAGGATGAACCAGAGTGACCGGGAAGAAATGTCCACCTTGGATCTGCCTTTCCCGGCTACGACGAATGTAGAAAAAGCCGTATCCCAGCTTCGTATCCGGTTTCAGCAGCAGGAAAAGCATGGCGGCATGGTTATCATCTTCTCGACGTACCAATCTATCGACGTCGTCCATGCTATCCAGGACCGCCTGCTCCATCCCATATCCTCCATGCCCTTGACGGATGGACAACTGCTATTTCCCTTGACTCGTGTAGCTGATTCAGCTGGACTGGCTTCGTCTGGTTCCCCAACGGGGATTTTCGATATCATCGTCTGTGACGAAGCCCATCGGACGACGGGGACCACTTTGGCAGGAAAAGAAGAATCGAGTTTCGTCAAGGTCCATAATAATGACTTCCTCAAGGCCCGTCATCGCCTGTATATGACTGCTACCCCCAGGCTGTACACAGAAACTGCCAAGAGCAAGGCCAAGCAGGAATCGGCCGTTCTCTGCTCCATGGATGACGAGTCCTTATACGGAGAAGAGTTCTACCGTCTTGGGTTCGGAGAAGCTGTCAACAAAGGGCTTCTTTCCGATTATAAGGTTCTGGTCCTGACCATCGGGGAAGATATGATTCCTCCAGCCTTACAAGACGCTGTCAGCTCGAATAGTACGGAAATCAACACGGACGCCGCAGCCAAACTGATTGGCTGCATCAATGCCCTATCCAAGCGGATGATCGGCGATTCAGACCACTTGAAAGACATTGATCCGGGGTTCATGCATACGGCCCTGGCTTTTTGTTCCAACATCCGCAACTCCCAGCGTATTACGGGTGTATTCAATAATTATGCCCAGGAATACTACGATTCCCTGACGGCGGACCAGCGGGCCGAAATGGTCCATGTATCGGCCATGCATGTCGATGGCTCGATGAATGCCATGACTCGCCAGGAAAAGCTGGATTGGCTGCAATCAGCCATTGGCCAGGAAGAGGACTGCCATATACTGACCAATGTCCGCTGCCTCTCCGAAGGTATCGATGTGCCCGCCTTAGATGCCATTATTTTCCTGTCTGCCCGTAATTCTCAGGTCGACGTAGTCCAGTCCGTCGGGCGCGTCATGCGGAAGCCCAGGGACGGCAAAAAGAAGTATGGATATATCATCATTCCCGTCGTCGTCCCGGCCAATGTCGAACCTGAAAAGGCCTTAGACGAAAGCAAAGACTTCGGCACCATTTGGGCTGTCCTCAACGCATTGCGGGCGCATGATGACCGTTTCAATGCTACCATCAATAAAATTGAATTGAACAAAAATAAACCGGAACAAATCCTCGTCAGCACAATTCCGCCTGACGATGACGAGGGCGGCGACGGCGGCACGTCTGCCCCGCCTTATCAGATGACACTCTACTTTTCCGACCTCCAAGGGGCTATCTATGCCCGCATGGTCAAGCGCGTCGGCAGCAAACGTTATTGGGAACAATGGGCCAGTGATATCGCTAAAATAGCCGAACGTCATAAAGAACGTATCATCCGATTGATCGATACGGATCAAAAGCACCGCCAGGCCTTTGACAGCTTCATGAAAGGATTGCATACAAACATCAATCCCAACATCAAAGAAGAAGAAGCCATTGAAATGCTGGCCCAGCATATGATTACAAAGCCCGTTTTTGAAGCGCTCTTTGAAAATTACTCTTTCGTCAACAATAATACCGTTTCCCAGTCGATGCAGCGGATTTTGGCACTACTCGACAATGATGGCATGGCCAAGGACCAGGAACAGCTGGAACGTTTCTACCAATCGGTCCGGGAACGTTGCGAAGGCGTCGACAATGCCGAAGGGAAACAAAAAATCATTATCGAACTGTATGACAAGTTTTTCAAGACGGCTCTCCCAAAAACCGTAGAAAAATTGGGGATTGTCTATACGCCGGTCGAAGTCGTTGATTTTATTCTGAATAGTGTTAATGATGTCCTGAAAAAAGAATTTAATCGCAGTCTGTCCGATGAAAACGTCCACATCCTCGACCCCTTTGTCGGCACGGGGACGTTCATCACGAGACTCCTGCAAAGTGACATCATAAAACCCAAAGACCGCATCCGCAAATATACCCAAGAACTCCATGCCAATGAAATCGTCCTGTTAGCGTATTACATCGCCAGTATCAACATTGAAAACGCTTTTCACGACTTGATGCCGGATAGTGGCTATACCAGCTTCGAAGGTATCTGTTTGACTGATACCTTCCAGCTTGGTGAAGAAAATCGTGAGAAAGAGTTGTCCTCCGAAGTTTTTTTGAAGAACTCTCTCCGCGTCTTAAATCAAAAGAATACACCCATCCGAGTCATCGTCGGCAATCCGCCGTATTCGATTGGACAGAAATCGACCAATGATGACGCACAGAATGAATCATATCCTCAGTTAGAATTGCAGATTGATAACACATATGCTAAATATTCTTCAGGAAATTTAAAAAAGTCATTATATGATAGTTATATCAAGGCCTTCCGTTGGGCTTCTGACCGTATTGATCCGGACAATGGCGGCATTATAGGCTTTGTCAGTAATGCAGGCTGGCTGGACGGGGCAGCTATGGATGGCATGCGCTATTGCCTGGAACATGAATTCAGCTCGATTTATATCTTTAACTTGAGAGGAAACCAACGTACCAGTGGTGAAATGTCAAGAAAAGAAGGTGGCAAAATTTTTGGCTCCGGTTCACGTACACCGGTCGCCATTACAATTCTCGTCAAAAATCCCAAACAGAAGAAGGAAAAAGCCGATATCTACTATCATGACATCGGAGATTACCTGAGCCGGGAAGAAAAGCTGTCTATCATTGCCAATTTCAAAAGCTGTATGAACAGCAAATTTCCCGTTACCGTCCTCAAACCGAATGAATATAACGACTGGCTCAATCAACGGAATCAAATGTTTTCGAATTTATTGCCCCTGTCACCAAAGAAAAAGTTTGACCGTGTCTCACATAGCTTCTTTATTACACAAGCTATTGGTTCTGGAAGTAATAGGGACTCATGGGTATATAATTTTTGCCAATCAAGATTAACTGACAATGTTAAGAATATGATTTCATTTTATAATTCACAAAGAATGCAATTTGTAAATAAAAAAAGATGTAATTCTAAACTGACAGTCAATGAATTTATTAATACAGATAAAACAAAAATTAGTTGGACAAGGGGGCTGAAATCTTCTCTCAAAAAAAATATATCATTTGAATATATTGAAGACGATATTATACAAGGTTCGTATAGACCGTTTTGCACCCAATGGTTATATTACTCTAAAGGCTGGATTGAAAGCCCCGGTATATTTGGAAAATTCTTTCCAAGAGGCAAAAAAAACTTGTTGATTTGTGTATCGGGAATCGGTGTAAGTAAAAAATTTAGTATATTAATGACAAATAAACTAACTGATATTCAATTCCAGCAAAATGGTCAATGTTTCCCACTTTACTATTACGAAGAACACGCCACAGCCATGGATAACCTGTTCGGCCTTGCTGGAGAAAAGGAATACATCCGTCACGATGGGGTTACAGATTTTGCCTTGAAACAAGCTCGGAAAATTTATGGCCCGAAGGTCACAAAGGAAGATATTTTCTACTATGTTTATGGTTTTCTCCATCTGCCATCGTATCGGGAAAAATTTGCCGCCGATTTGAAGAAATCATTGCCCCGAATTCTTTTTGTCGAAGAACCCAAACAATTCTGGCAAATTGAAAAGGCAGGCCGCCAGTTGGCTGATATCCACCTGAATTACGAACATCAGCCTGCCCCGGATGGCATCGTAGTCGAAGGCGCTGAAAGCGACAATTTTACGGTCAAAAAACTGAAATTCAAATCGAAAAAAGACAAATCCATCCTCATTTATAACGACGATATCCGTATTACTCATATTCCTCTGGCCGTGTACGACTACGTAGTCAATGGTCGCAGCCCCGTCGAATGGATCATGGACCGCTATCAAGTCAAAACCGATAAAGCCAGCGGTATCACCAATGACCCCAACGATTGGGCCATAGAGCACAACCAGCCGCGCTACATCCTGGATCTGCTCCTCAGCGTTATGACCGTAAGCCTGAAAACCCAGGAAATCGTCAACAGCCTGCCGGAAATCAAGTTTGAATAATATTTTTAGTAAATTCAAACTGCTGAATAAAAAATATAAGGAAGTGAAATTATGAAACAAATAAAAAGAATAATAGGATTAACTTTTCTTATAGTGATGAGTATTACAACACTAGTATTAGGGAATGACATTAATTCGGAAAACTACAAATACGAATGCCGTATTGGGCCTATCGGCGTACGTGATACCTTTGACATGAGTCAACTGAATACGCTATTTGGATCAATGACAAGTCCCGTCACACAACAGCGTCTTGGCGTAAATAACAGTATCAGGCTTATGGACTTGAATTTTGGCATTGCTAGAGTTTGTGTCCTTAATGATTATATTGCAACACTCACTGTAAAAAGCAACTATGCAGAAGATGGTGAAGCATTAGGAACCCCTCGGGGAATTGTTGTAGGGCATGACCTGGACACTGTTTTCCGCCTGTATGGTACACCACTTCGTACATGGAACAGCAAAAATAATTCCTGGGTTGGCCATGACCTTATTATGTATTCTTATGGCAGCTATGAATACGGCCTTACTTTTGGCGTAAACCCCTCAACAAATCGAGTAGAAACCATAGGCATTTTCATTCCCACTTGTTAACCGCTAGAATTCAATATATCCCACCTTCAGATGGAACTTAATTATCAAAGAGAACAAGCTCTGAATACATATCAGCAAAGGGCTATAACTCATATTCGGATTAAAAGAAACAGGCCACGGATTCCGTGGCCTGCTAAATATCAATCATTCGTTGAAAGAGAATCTTCTTCCAATTTTTGTTAATTTAGCCGTTAGTTCTTCTTTCTGGCTACTCTTAAATTTTTCTAATTCGTCTTTTGTATCCTTTGCTTTATGCAAGGTAATAGTGGCATCCCCAGTTGCATATTGCAATGAGCCATCCTTTTCTATGAAAGTAATCATGGAGCTATTCTGTGTATTACCAGGAATCGTGAATCGTAAGCTGTTGTCTTTGGCACTTCCTGCCATAGCCGGGGTCTTTTCATCTTTCCAGCTATAGCTGACACTGCCATCGCTATTTTTTTTCTTTAGAGTCCCAGTAAGAACGGGTTTGCATGACGGTATAGCCGTTACCGCTCCCATTTTTCTCAACTTTCAAGGTATAGAAGCAATCAAAATCGGTTTGATTATAACGTCCAGAACCTACCCATTCTCCGGAAAGTTTATCTGATATATCACAAAAAAATAATATTTTATGCTATAATTTAACTGCTATTAAGGTAGAGACGTGATTAAAAATGAACAGAGGTGTGTTACATGTTGAAAAAAATCATTGCAGCTATGATTTCCGTAAACAGTCTTTTTTTTACGATGGGAGGAATCCCTGATTCCTATGCATTAGTCCCCAATGATGCTGTTGAAGTTGGCGGCTTACGACCGGGCTATACCCTGGAATACATGGAAAGCATCTATGGACAACCGGTCCTAGATAAAGTCAAGCCTTGTAATCTTCCAGCATTTAGCCAATACACTTACAAGTATGGGGATACCATATCTATTTTCTCTATAGGCGGGAAGGTTATATTTAGTGTGGAAACTACGGCCAATAATGGATGGGCGACCCCTGCAGGTGTTGCTGTTGGAATGAAAAAATCTGTATTATATGATATTTATGGCAAAGAGGATCATACATTCCAACGGAACGGCATCACATATTACGAATATTATGTCCATCCATCGGGAATGCGGGGGCTTATCTTTGGAATAAAGAATAACAAGATTGTTTCGATTTCCGCATATATGGATCAATGACATTTTATTGGCATATTTATTTACATCTTTGATGATTGATATTAGCCGATGAAGGTTAGCAGTTGTATAGCAGTTACTACCGGATGTATTGTGCTCATTGGACATATGGAACTGTTTGTACTATTTAAATGATATATATAAGGCTGATTGAGCTTATTTTCCGGGAATTTGGAGATGGCATGCAAGAGGTCAGGAGTTCAATCCTCCTTATCTCCACCATAAAGAATACGATAACCACGCGGTTCATGAGCCGCGTGGTTATTTTTTTACGGCCTGCTACCTGCGAACAGCGGCCTGCGTTCATTTTCATCGCCTCTATGCGATACCGTAGGGGACGTCCTGTTAAGGCGTCCCGCGTGAATCCTGTAGACATCTAGAATTTATGACAGATGATACGCGGTCGCAATCAAATAATGAATTTGACGCGGCAAAGCCGCATCTGAGTCCGATTAGATATGATGATTCATCAAGGGAAGTCAATAGTTTGGAGTAGGCAGCTTTACCAATAAGCAGAGCGCGTTTTCCTTCAGATTTATGACAATGGATTCCCTTAATCCATTGACCATTCCCTTATTTTTATATAGAATTTAAGGGAATAGATGGGAGGTAAGGGAATGAGAGCATTCAATTTATGGGAAATAATTAGATGTAGCCTCGGCCTTGACGAAGATTAACTGATAACGGTATAATAAACGTGAAAGAGGCCCTGCCGATAGACGGTTGGTCCCCAAATAATGACTACAAAAGTAGCCGCTTACGAGTGGGATCGAGGGCGGCTATTTTTGTGTTCTATTTGAAGCGCATCCGATGGCATACCCAAGCGCAAAAGCACCTAAGCAGAGGCCGAGAATACCAATAAAAGTATCTACAGTCAGAAGCATACAAATCCCCTCCTTTCCCATGGATTGGAGGGTTCACACAAAATCCCTCCTTAGGAAGCAAGGGACCAACCGCCTACCGTTTTAGGCAGAACCTCGAAGCTAGTATATCATAGGCATACCTTATCGTCTACCTTTGAGTGACTAGTACTAACAGAATAAGAACCACAAAAATAGTCGCTTACGATGGGAGTCCTGGGCGGCTATTTTTGTTTTTTATCGTCTGTATGCGATGCCGTAGGGGCCGCCCAGAGCTATTCTGGTCCGTCAGATGCAGGAGACGATTTCCTGGATAGATGACAGCGGCGGGCGGCCCGCTACGCGTTGAGGGCTTCCCGAAGCGTCGTTGTTAGTTTGAGTTTGTCGCGGCGGAACGCCGCATCTGAGTCCGAGAAAAGGCCGTGGCTCGTAGTTTGTGGATCGTAGCTCGTAAAAGCCAGCCATCATACTCGGCTAGGCTGTAGCGAAATCTCTCTAGCGGGCTTCCCACGTGGAAGCCCCTACGCACAAGGCCGCAGGCCGTGATTTTTTGCGGTCTGCCACCTGCGAACAGCGTCCTGCTTATTATTTTCATCGCCTCTATGCGATACCGTAGGGGATGCCCAAAGGGCGTACCGCTGTGAATCCTGTACATAGCCGGAATTTATGACAAATGGGATGAATTTGACGCGGCAAAGCCGCATTGTAGGGGCGACCCGTGGGCCGTGTGTTTTTTTGCGGTCTGCCACCTGCGAACAGCGGCCTGCGTTCATTTTCATCGCCTCTATGCGATACCGTAGGGGACGTCCTGTTAAGGCGTCCCGTGTGAATTTCGTAGATAGTCGGAATTTATGACAAATGGGATGAATTTGACGCGGCAAAGCCGCATTGTAGGGGCGACCCGTAGGCCGTGTATTTTTTTGCGGGCTGCCACCTGCGGCCTGCGACCTGCGTCTTATTATCATCGCCGTCTTGACGATGGTTGAGGGTTGACGGTATAATAGATACGTGAAAAGAGGTCTTGCCGCGGGACGGTTGGCCTTAATGAATTGCTACAGGAGTAGCCGCTCAAGATAAGAGTCGCGGGCGGCTCTTTTTTTGTTTTGTCGTCAGTATGCCAGGGAGGGCAGGTATCATATAGATGGGTAGTATTAAAGTACAGAAATTGAGTAAGTCTTTTGGGGTACATACGGTATTCCATGATGTCAGTTTTGAAATCCGCCGGGGCGAACGGATCGGCCTCATCGGGGCCAATGGGGCCGGGAAGTCGACGCTGCTCAAGTGCCTCATGGGCGAAGAGGAGTATGATAACGGGGCGTTTGTTGTTTCCGAAGGCGAATCTATCGGCTATTTGCAGCAGGATATCACTTACGCCGACGACGTGACGTTGCGCCAGACGATTACCGAGGCCTGGCAGGATGTCATGAAGCTGGAAAAGGATTTGAAGGCTGTTGAAAAGGACATGCAGGCCCATCCCGACGATGAAGGCTTGATGAACCGCTATGCCCGCATGCAGGAACGGTTCGAGTGGCTCGGCGGCTATGAATACGAGTCGATGTCGCGGAAAATCGTCCAGGGCCTGGGCTTTTCGGAAGCCGACATGGATCGGCCGGTCCAGAGTTTTTCCGGCGGCCAGAAGACGCGCATCAACCTGGCCAAGGCCCTCGTCCGCCGGCCGGACTATTTGTTCCTCGACGAACCGACGAACCATCTCGACGTGGACATGCTGGAATGGCTGGAAAGCTATCTCTTGTCTTATGGCGGCGGCATCCTCATCGTATCCCATGACCGCTATTTCCTCGACCGCGTGGCGACAGGCATCCTCGAACTGTCCCACGGCAAGGTGACTAAGTACAAGGGAAATTATTCGCGCTACGTCGAGCAGCATGCCCAGCAGCAGAAAGCCCTGGAAAAAGCCTATAAGAAGCAGCAGGAGCACATCCACGAAACGGAAGAATATATCCGCAAGTACAAGGCCGGCATCAAGGCCAAGCAGGCCCGCGGCCGCCAGTCCCAGCTGGACCGGCTGGAACGTATCGAATGGCAGCCGGAAGATGAATCGCTGCATTTCAATTTCAAGCCTGTCGAAGAGTGCGGCCAGAAAGTCCTGGTCCTGGACAAGGTCAGCGGCGGTTTTGCCGACCGTCAGTTGTTCGATCATCTGTCGCTCCTCCTGCGCCGCGGCGAAGCAGCGTCCCTCATCGGCCCCAACGGGACGGGGAAGACGACGCTCATCCGCATGATCATGGGCGAAAAGGAACCGACAGACGGCCATATCACCTTGGGCAGCCGCGTCCATATCGGCTATTTTGCCCAGGAACACACGGACCTGCACGGAGCCTGGACGGTCCTCGATGAAATCATGAACGATTTCAGTTACGGCGAAGAAGAAGCCCGGTCCGTCCTGGGGCGCTTCATGTTCCGCGGCGACGATGTCTTCAAGGTCATCGACAGCCTCAGCGGCGGTGAACAGGCACGGCTGGCCCTGTTGAAGCTTTTCCTGCAGGGGCCGAATTTCCTCATCCTCGACGAACCGACGAACCATCTCGACATCCCGACGCGGGAAGTCCTGGAACAGGCCTTGCTGGAATTCGGCGGGACCTATCTGGTCGTATCCCATGACCGTTATTTCCTCGATAAGATTACCCAGCGGACGCTGGTCCTGGAAAATAAGCAGCTCACGGAATACGTCGGCAATTACAGTTATTACCGGGAAAAGGTCCGCGAAGCCCAGGAAGCGGCAGAAAAGACGGCAGCCGAAGGGCAAAGTTCCTCGCCGGCTCATGAAAAAGAAACCGCTCCGGCAGCCAAGAAGGCGGAACCGCCAGCCGCTCAGGCCGTGAAGGCACCGGCCAAGGCTCCGGCGTATGGTCAGGCAGCCAAGCTGGAGAAAATCGAGATGAAGATTGCCGAACTGGAAGCGACCATCAAGATGTACGAAGTGCAGATGAACATGCCTCAGAATCAGACCGATGCTGACGCCATGATGGAATTGACGCGAGAATATGAAGCGGCCCAGGCTCAGCTCGATGAAGCCTATGAAAAATGGGAAGCCCTGTCGGAATCGTGACGCTGTCCGTGCATGATAGATATGAAAAATAAATATAAACTTTAGGACCGGAATAGCGTAAAACGTAAAACTTTACGAATTTATCCCAATGTATGGTTTTAAAAAGCCCGTTTTCTTGATGAAATTTTTAAAAATATCAAGGAAACGGGCTTTACAAGTTTCCTGGACGTGGTATACTATGCTCAACTCCCACGAAGAGGGAGCCTTGATTATATCTATAAAGAATACGGAAAGATTCCGATAGAAGGGAAGCGTTTATATATGGCAACACAGTTCAACCCGGTTACGCCAGAATTATTAGCAGAATTACGTCAGGTCGTCGGTGATAAATACGTCAAGACCGACGAAGATTACTTGGAAAAATACCAGACTGACGAAGAAGGGAACTCCCATTATTTCCATAAACCGGAAGTCGTCGTCTTCCCTGGTTCTACAGAAGAAGTGGCAGCTATCGTCAAATTGGCCAATAAATACCTTGTACCGATTACGCCGCGTTCGGCTGGTTCCGGCGTCGCCTGTGGTGCTATCCCGGTCTATCATGGCATCGTCGTCGAATTGGAACGGATGAACCAGATCCTCAAATTCGATGCCGACAACATGTATGCCGTCTGCCAGACTGGCGTCATCACTGGCGACTTGCAGCGGGAAGCTGCCAAACACGGCCTCTTGTATGCCGGTGACCCGTCCAGTGCCGACAGCAGCATGATCGGCGGCAACGTTGCCAACAATGCCGGCGGCAACAAGGCCGTCAAATACGGCACGACGCGCCATCAGATTTACAGCCTGAAAGTCGTTACGCCGACTGGGGATATCCTCGACGCTGGTGCCCGCCTCAAGAAGAGTTCTACCGGCCTCTGCCTGGAACAGCTCTTTGCCGGTTCCGAAGGGACTTTGGGCATCATCACGGAAGTCACGGTCAAACTCCGTCCTATGCCGCCGTATGCTTTCAATATGGTCTGCGTCTTCAAGACCGATGAAGAAGCCTTTGCCCTGCCGAATAAGATCCTCAAAGCCGGCATCGACCCGACGAGTATCGAATTCATGGACAATGAAGCCCTGCGCATGACCTGCAAGTTCCTCGATATGAAGATGCCTCATGTCGACGAAGGCTGTGATTACGTCATCGTCACCGTCGAATCGTTCAGCGAAGACGACTCGGACCGCAAGATGGAACAGCTCTGCGATTTGGCCGAAGCCAACGGCTCTATCGACGAATTTGAAGCCGATAAACGTATCTGGAAGCTGCGCAAACAGTTCGCCGAAGCCGCCCGCGACGTCGATAAGATGTTCCAGACGGAAGACTTCGTCGTACCGCTCGACCGCATCCCGGACATCACCAAACAGATTCCGGAACTGCGCGAAAAATACGACCTCTATTGCGTCACGGTCGCCCACATCGGTGATGGCAACATCCACGTCCTGCCTTTGAACGCCAAGGGCTTGTCGCCGGAAGAATGGTTTGAAAAGATCAAGGCCTTCCACCGCGACCTCTTCCCGCGCGTCTATGCTTTAGGCGGCAAGATGTCCGGCGAACACGGCATCGGTTATAAGAAATTGGAAGAATTCGCACTTTGCACACCGCAAGCCGAACTTAACGTCATTAAAGCCATCAAGAAAGCATTAGATCCCAATAACATCATGAATCCCGGAAAATTAGTAGATATTGACTAATTATTTCATAGAGGGGAAGGCAAATTGCAAAGACGGCAACGATTATATTCATAATAATCGTTGCCGTCTTTTTATATATTTACTATAATAGAATAAAGGAAATTACTAATGTACTTATTATAATCCTATATCTATGAACAGCACTTTACAACTTTTACGCTGCCTCGGAAGTTGATGAAGCTAGTTTACACAAGGCCTGAACTAAGTCCGTTGGATTTTTTGCGGTTTGGGCCTTAGCGACCAAAGTG